>JAZUHM010000467.1:0-2752 GCA_045641725.1 Bacteroidaceae bacterium
ATTGTTCACAGCGCTGTGAACAAAAATTAGCACGCATCTTGATTTTTTAACCTCGGAATTTGTTGAATTCTTAGCGCAGAAAAATGAGTCATGAAGACGCCAGGTGACCTTGCTTGCTTAATCTACTCGGAATACGACGTAGGCGGCATGATTGAGGCCGATACTACGGGATGTGAGACAAAAATAAGTGAAATTTTACATAAATTTTATATATAAGGTAAACGATATATAAAAATAATGACTAATTTTGCATGTAAATATATAAATTCGCGAATAGAGATGACAGATCCTGATGTTTTGAGCCTTGGCAACTCTGAGTTTAAAAGGCTGATTAGTTCGGCAGAAATTACAGAAAAGGTTGAGGCTGTTGCAAAAAGTATTGAGTCCGACATGCGGGATGACGAGCCGCCGTTGTTTTTGTGTGTGCTTAATGGTGCATTTATGTTTGCCAGCGACTTGCTGAAGAATTATAATGCATTGTGCGAGTTGGCCTTTGTCAGGATATCGTCGTATGACGGCACTCAATCCACCGGCACAATCAAGAGTTTTTCGGGGCTCGACAAAAATCAGGTAGCTGGCAGAACCGTAATTGTGGTAGAAGACATTGTTGAGACTGGACTGACGATGAACTACCTTCTCAATGAGTTGAAACAATGCGGTGCTAAGGACGTTAGGATTGCTGCACTGTTTGTGAAACCTCAAAAGCTACTGCACAACGTGAGTGTAGATTACAGTTGTTTTGAAATTGGCGATGAGTTTATTGTGGGCTATGGCCTCGATTGCGATGGTCTGTATCGCAACCTGCCTGCAATCTATGTGAAGGAAAATTAAGTCATAAGATTAGAAAACATTTTTACAATATTATTCCAAAATGAAAAATATTATTATTTTTGGTGCTCCTGGTAGTGGCAAAGGCACCTACAGCGATGAGATTGTAAGCAAGTTTGGCATGAATCACATTTCCACAGGTGATGTGTTGCGTGCAGAGATTAAGTCTGGCACCGAGCTTGGCAAAATTGCTCAGTCATATATTGACAAAGGCAATCTTATTCCTGACGACCTGATGATTAGCATTCTTGCTAAGGTTTATGACGCGCAGCCCGAATGCAAGGGTGTAATCTTTGACGGTTTTCCACGCACCATCGCTCAGGCAGAAGCTCTCAAGAAGATGCTCGCAGAGCGCAATCATGACCTTGGCATGATGATAGAGCTGGTGGTTGCTGAAGATATACTGATGGCCCGCCTGCTTAATCGCGCCAAAGAACAAGGCCGCGCCGACGACAATGAAGAGACAATCAAGGCCCGCTTTGATGTATATCACAACCAGACTGCGCCATTGGCAGAGTGGTTTGAGAAGGAAGGCATCCGCCATACATTCTGCTGGGCAGACAATCCTTCTAAAGAGGCTATGGTTGCCGCAATTCTCAAGACAATCGAAGAGCAAAACTAATTTTTGACTATTACTTTTAATCAAAGTTTCTATTACCCCTTATTATAATCTCCTATGGAATCGAATTTTGTTGACTATGTAAAAATCCTGTGTCGTTCGGGCAAGGGCGGCAGAGGCAGTATGCACATGCACCGCGCCAAGTATCAGCCCAACGGTGGTCCCGATGGTGGCAATGGCGGTCGTGGAGGACATATATATTTAAGGGGTAATCATAATTATTGGACTTTGCTCCACCTGCGATATGAACGCCATATCTTTGCCGGCAATGGCGAGAATGGCGGCGATTGTTGTTCTACCGGCGCACAAGGACAGGATATGTATATCGATGTGCCATGCGGCACCGTGGCTTATAATGGCGATACGGGCGAATATATCTGCGATGTGGTAGAAGACGGACAGCTTGTGATGCTGCTCAAGGGCGGCAGAGGCGGCTTAGGCAATAAGGAGTTTGCCACCCCGACCAACAAGGCACCTCGCTACGCACAACCCGGTGAGCCAATGCAGGAAATGAATGTGATACTTCAGCTCAAGCTCTTGGCAGATGTCGGCCTCGTGGGATTTCCCAATGCTGGCAAAAGCACACTTCTGAGCAATGTCTCGTCAGCCAAGCCCAAAATTGCCAACTATCCGTTTACCACCCTCGAGCCCTCGCTCGGAATTGTGTCTTATCGCGACGGTAAGTCGTTTGTGATGGCAGATATTCCTGGTATCATCGAAGGCGCAAGCGAAGGAAAAGGCATCGGCCTGAGATTTCTCCGACATATTGAGCGCAACTCCCTTTTGCTCTTTCTGGTAGATTGTGAGGCTGAGAGTATAAAGTCTGCGTATGAAGTTCTTTTGAATGAGCTCAAGCAGTTTAACCCTGAGATATTGGACAAGAAACGCATTCTCGCCGTCACAAAGTGCGACCTTATCGACGATGAACTGAAAGAAATGCTCCGCGAGGATTTGCCCGAAGACATTCCTACCGTGTTTATTTCCGCCCCGACACAAATGGGCATTATGGAACTGAAAGACGTAATCTGGAGGGAGCTCAATTCCGAAAGCAACAAGATTGCCGGCATCACAACCACCGACTCTATTGTTCATAAGAACATGGATCTTAACACACTGACAGCCGATTTTGCAGGTTGGGAGGATGACCTTGAGCCGTATGATGACGAGGATGAAGATTTTGACGATTCCGACATCATTTATGTAGAATAAATCACCATGCTGCTGTATAATATAGATAATGATATCGTCGCTTTTTCTACCAAGCGGCGCGGATTTGGCGTGAGCGATGGCAGTTATGGCCAGATG
>JAZUHM010000468.1:0-1956 GCA_045641725.1 Bacteroidaceae bacterium
CGATCTGACGGACTGTAGAGATAGAGCAGGTCGGTGTCGCGGGCTGCCACAATCTTGTCGCCTGTGTAGAAGACGCAGTCGCGGTGCTGGCGGTTGAGGTCGAGGCCAAAGTTGTTTTGGGTATAGCCGAGGCCGAGCATGCCGAGCAGGGTGGGGGCCACGTCTTCCTGCAGTGCCCACTGCGAGTCGATGTGTGGTTTGATGCCGGGGCCGTTGATTATGAGCGGGATATGGTTGTAGCTCTGTGGCAGCTCGCTCTCGGGTGTGTCCATCATCTTGCCGTGGTCGCCAAGCAAAACGAATATGGTGTTATCGTACCACGGCTGTTTCTTAGCCTGGGCAAAGAACTGGCGCAGCGACCAATCGGCATATTCCACTATCTGGTCCTCAACGTCCTTGCTATGCGGGTGGAAATAGCTCGGGATTACATAGGGCGGATGGTTGCTGATGCTGAGTAGCACTGCAAAGAACGGCTGGTCTTTTACGTCTGTCAGTTTGGGCACGGCATAGGAATAGAGAAAGTCGTCTTGCACGCCAAATGAGTTGACGACCTTCTCGGCGGGATAGTTCTCCTGAGCATAGATCTCGTCGAAGCCATTGGTGCGGAAGAAGGCGTTCATGTTGTCGTATTGGCTCTCGTGGGTCATAAAGAAGAAGGTGCGATAGCCATTGTCGTGCAGCACGGTGGGCAGTCCGGAGTATTGGGGAATGACAGTGCCCTTCATGAGATTGCGAAACATGATGGCGGGCCAGCTGTAGAGGGTGGCATACATGCCGTGGTTGGTGTGGTTGCCGGCCGAATACATGTTGCTCATTGACCACGACGCCTGGTAGAGCGAATCGAGGAACGGCGTGAGCTGGGGCTTGGACTTCGGGCGGTCGAGCGAGGTCATGAGCGATGCCGACATCGATTCCATCAGTATGATGACCACGTTGGGCTTTTGGCCGCTGAAGATGGCTGTGTCGCTTGGCGCAATCTGTTGGGCGATGGGCGAGATGCCCTCGATGCCGGTGCGGCCCAGCAGCTGTTGTGCGGAGCGGATGGCCTCGGAGTCGTCCATCAGAGTGAGGCGCTTGTTTTCGCTGCGCTGGCTGTCGAGGTAAGATGTCAGAAGGTTAAACACGGGATTGACGCCCAGTTGATTGAGAAACGGGTCGTTGCAGAAATATGCTTGCGACACCTTGATGGGATTGTAGCCCACGCGGCCGCGAATGCCGAAGAAGCAGGCTGCCACCAGCACTGCGCCCACCAGTAGGTTTGTGCCTATACCTTTTATATTATATATAGGGCCGGCGGATTGCGAATCGCCGAAAATCCATTTTGCAAAGAGTTTGGTGAGTTTTTTCAGCAGCAAGATCCAGCCCGCGATGATGATGGCGAGCAGGAGAATGAAGAACCAGTAGGATTTCTCCTGGAAGAGCATGCCCAATGTGGTGCCGATAAACTCAAACCACTGGAAGATGCTGTTGTTGATGGTCTGGAAAAAATAGCAGAAGTAGGGAATGTTGGCGCCAGCCACAATAAAGCAGATGCTGTAGAGCACGGCAAACCACCACATCACGCCGCTCAATAGTCGGCGCGAGCTCCAGCCCGCCAGCGACGCAAACCATATCACTATGAGCGGCAAGGCCATCACATAGCAGCCTATCACATTGTCAAACCACAGGCCTTTGAGAAATGCGGTGAGAATGGTGCCGGTGGTGATGTCGTCGGTAAATGTATAGGGCACCGCCAGAAACAGCGCAAGGCGCAGCAATCCAAAGACGATGAGCGCAATGGCGTGGATTGCAAGCAGATAGGCTGTTTGCTTGAGCAATAATCGGACAAATGAGCCGACTGGGGCGGAGAAAAACGGGTGCTTCATTATTTAACAGTGACACTCAGGATTTTGACGTCCTCTATTGGGCGGTCGTTCTTGTCGGTAGCCACTTTCTGTATGGCGTTGATGACCTCAA
>JAZUHM010000469.1:0-4890 GCA_045641725.1 Bacteroidaceae bacterium
TTTAGCGAAAGGGTCGCGTACTTTATAAACCACCCCTTGCACAGCATTTTCGTATATAATGCTTTCACCAGAAGGCAGTTTTTTACGCTCGCCTAAAGCATGAAGCGAGTCTTCCGCAAAGAAAAATCCGTTTTTCTTGGCAACGTCAACTATGAATTTGCCAACTGCTTTCTGCGCAGTTCGCGAGCCAGATATCCAATCTCCATGCGGTTGACAGGCCAATTGCGCCTCAAACATTCGTATACTGCCTCGGTCACAATCTCGCGCTCCGAGGGCTTCAAGGTCTTGATGAAAAACGACACCGGAAGATCTGTCCCGCTCATCTTTATCTCGTCTAGGTTTAACATTGTCCATATATAGTTAATAATCACGGCAAATGTAACAAATTATTCTGAATACACAAAACAAATAACCAAATTATTGAAGCGTGCGTTTGTTTAAACATTGCAACAATATAATAAAATGTGCACAAAGAATAGCCTGGTTAGGGGAGGATACGGCTCTATCACAGTATTTTTCCTCTGAGCCATAGTACCTTATTTAATATATACACGCGCGAAGCGGGGTGGCCGGGGCGGGATAAAAAGCAAGACGGGAATGCCTGGTGGGCACTCCCGTCTGTGTGTGTTGTTATATCTGCATCATTTCCGGCAGGGCGGAAACGGATGTAGGGTCAGATTACTTGTTCTTGCGATACTTGGTATCGTTGTTAGCCAGGATAAGTGGCTTCCACTTAGCTACGAGCTCGCGAGAGATTGCGATGCCGTCGCCCTGTGGCTCTGATGGGAACTCGCCGATGCAGTCCTTCCACCACTTCTCCTCGAAGTCGGTGATGGTCTTCTGAGCTTCCTTCTCTTCCTTCTCGCCGAACTCCTTGCCGTCAACTACAGCCTTGGTAGCTGCTGCGAAGAAGAGCTTGTAGCGGGTAGCATAGAATGAGCCAACGAGGCCGTTCCACTCGCGTGAAGCGTAGTCGTTGAGGAGAGCTGCCTTTTCACCCCATGTGGTGAGGAGGTTACGTGCATTCTGCTCGTAGTACTTCTGCTCTACAGGGTCGTTGCCGCCCTTGTCGCGTGCCTCAGCAATCCACTTACCCATGAGGAAGGTGCGCTGAGTTGCGCAGAGTCTGTCGATATCCTCCATGAGGTCGAGCATGAGACGCTCCTGCTTCTGCATCTCAGAGAGGTCCTTGTTCTTGAGGGCTGTCTTGTATGCAGAGAAGATTGGGAATGCGTAGTTACCGAGGAGCTGGCGTGTGAAGTTCACAACGTCGAGCTTGTAGTTCTCGGCTGTTGAGTTGCCCTTGAGCATGAGCTCTACAGCGTCGAGGAGGTCCTTGTTGTCGTACTTGAGGCCGGTGTTGCGATAGTATGTGCGGAACTTGTTTTCGCTGTCACCCCACTTGTCAGCGAGGAATGGGCGAACGTTGGTCTGTGGGCACTGGCCCGGGTGGTCAGCCTCGGTGTAAACTGTCTCTGAGAGGAGTTTCCATGCAGCGCGGATGTTAGGATCAGCCACACCGGCGCGCTCGTCAGCCACGTGCTGGATCCAAGAATCGATGTCCTTGGTCTGCTCGATGTTCCAAGCCTTCTCAAATACATATTCATACATGAATGTGTTGCAGTCGAAGCCCTCGAGGGTAGAACCGATACCTGTGAAGTTGTCGCCGCCTTCCTTATAGGTATTCTCAATGCGCTCGTTTACAGTAGCGAGGTTACCGCTCAAAGAAGTGTTGCCACCGAAGTTGCCAAGGTAGCACCAGATGTAAGGAACGCCATAGTACTTGTCGGTCTTCTTCCAGATCTCAGTGTTCTCGCAGTAGTAGTCGAGAAGGATAGAGCGATCCTTAGGATAAGAGGTGATGTACTTGCGGATACGGGCGCAAGAGTCGCCTGGCTCGCCGTACTTAGCTACGTCGCCGTCCTTGTTCTCGCGTACACCCCAGTCGCGCCACTCGTTGTAGAACAACCATGTCATCTGGAGCCATACTGCCTTAGGGTCAGCCTTCTTAAGGTTTTCGAAGGTCTGCTTGCCCTGGCGTGCGAGGTAGTCTGACTTGTATGAAGGTGGCTCAAGCTCGTTGAAGAGGTCGAGGCCATAGATATGGTCAGTGCCGTAGGTCTTGATTTCCTCGGTCATAAAGTCCTTCTGGATCTGAGCGTAGAGCTTGTCAGATGGATCGAGGTAAGAGCAAGCGTACTCGTCAGAATAGCCAGACCAAGAAGCAATCTTAGTGATCTTAGCATCTGGATAGTACTTGCCGAGCTCCTGTGGAACGTGGCCGGCAAATGCAGGAAGCACAGGACGCATGTTGAGCTCACGCTCGCGAGCCACGATCTTCTTCTGGAGCTCCTCCTGGTCATTGAGCCAAGACATTGGCACAGCCTTTAGTTCGCCCTCCTGGCCTGGCCAGTAGTCGATGTTCATCATGCGGTGCCATGGGAGGTGAGCAGGACCGGTGAAGTAAGCGCGAACCTCTTCGTCAGAAAGGCCGTACTTCATCCAAACCTTGCGCCAGATAGACTCCTGGCCGGTGATAGCCAATGGGAGGTTGATGCCGTTGAGGGCCATCCAGTCGATAAACCACTCCCAGTCCTTCCAGTTCCACCAAGGCATGGTGTAGCCGAAAGTACAGTAGTTAAGGAAGAAACGATCCTTAACGCGAGCATCGATAGTCACAGGCTCCTTGATAGGCACGATGGTCTTTGGAGCATCAAACTTGTCGTCCACAAACCAAGAAACGGTTGTGTTGCAATAATACTTGAGGTAGTAGTTGAGACCAACAGCCATTGAGTTGGCGTTGTTACCAGCTACGATAAGCTTTCCATTCTCGGTAGAGAGCTGGAAATAGTCACCAGTCTTCTTGGAAGGCAATTTCTTTGCCTCAATTTGAGAAGACAAATTTGGGAGCAGACGGCCCACGAGACCGTTAAACGCGGTCACGTCGTCAGCCATTGCGCCGAGTGTGAGCACGAGGCCCAACGCTAAAGCAAAAATTCTTTTCATTTTGTTTTGAAAAAATTAAAAATGTGAATAATTATGTTTGTTCGTTGTAATTGCATGGGAATTGCGGCACAAAATTAAGGAAAAAACCGAAAACAAACGAATTTTCTTTGAAAAATCTTGCAAAAATCATATAAATTATTATCTTTGCGAAAGAATATTCTAGTATTTTGCTTATGAATAATATTTCAATTTTAATTGGCAATGTTTTGTTTATATGCATAAGCGCAGTATTTATGCCCGTTTGTGCACAGACAAAAGTGACGCTCGACAAGAAACCACGCGTTGAGTCCTTCAAGCCAACAGACAGCGCCATCGGCACAACAAAATACACCGAAGCCGAGCTCAACCGCTACCAGCAGCATCTGTCGCAAGCCTATCAGGCGCTGCTGAGCGACTCGCTGCTGCGGGCAACCGACGAGTTCACCCAAGCCACAGACCTCCTGCCAAACCATCCGTCAAACGCGGAGGCATTTTTTCAGCTCGGACAGATTGCCGAACAGCGCGAGCAATATCGCCAGGCGGCCGACTACTACCGCAAATCGGTCAGAATAAACGAAAACCTGGCCAAAGCCTACAGCCGCAAGGGCGCCATGAACATTATATTAAAGGATTACGACACTGCGCTGCGCGACTATTCCAACTATATCAGCCTCAGGCCAAAGGACTACGACGCCCGCATCTACAGAGGCCACGCCTACCAGCAGCTTAGGCGCTTTGGCGAAGCACAAGCCGACTACCAGTATATACTCAATGCCGACCCTTTCAACGCCAAGGCCACAATGGCAATGGCCACTCTCGACCTTGACCGTGGCAACGCTGAGGAAGCTCTCGCAACGATGGACAAACTGATTCTGCGATTCCCTGACAACGCCACCTACTACGAGCTGCGCGGCGAGATCGACATGGAGCTGCGCCGCCTGGAACTGGCGTCTTACGACTTCAACAAGGCCATCGAACTGGAGCCCGACAACGCCGCCCACTACCTCAAGCGCGCTGCCCTCTATTTCCGTCAGAGCAATGGTCCCCTCGCCCAGGCAGACCTTGACAAGGCCGCAACTCTCGGCGCATCCAAGGAGCAGATTAACGCCGTCATCTACAAGGCAAATTCCGACAAGCGAATAAAACAATAGACGCCCCACAGCCAGCCTGTTTACGCAGCCACTGCACAGCAGCGCCCCTCTCCAAAATCCGAAAACAAAAAACACAAATATCATAACAACTAAAAAAACACCACCATGTTACAGCCACAAGACTTACAGCAACTGCAGGCCATGGGCATCACTCCCGAGCAGTTGGAAGAAGAACTCCAGGCATTCCGCACTGGTTTCCCGTATCTGAAACTCGACGGCGCAGCCACGCCCGACGAAGGTATCACCGTGTGCAGCGACACTCAGGCAGCACAACTGCGCCAAGCCTGGGACGAGTACACCGCAGCCGGCAACCACAAAGTAGTAAAGTTTGTGCCAGCCAGCGGCGCCGCCTCCCGCATGTTTAAGAATCTCTTCGCATTCCTCTCGGGTCCCAACGATGCGCCAGAGTCTGATTTTGAAAAGAAATTCTTCGACAGCATCACCAAGTTTGCCTTCTACGCCGACCTCGACGCCGCCTGCCAATCGCTCTACGGCGCCGACATAGCCGCACTCACCGCCGCCGGCAGATACAAGGACGTGGTGGCAGCGCTGCTAAATGCCGACGGACTGGCATACGGCCTCAAGCCAAAGGGCCTGCTCAAGTTCCACTCTTACGCCGAGGGCAACCGCACCCCAGTGGAGGAGCACCTGACCGAAGGAGCGCTCTACGCCAAGGGCGCTGACGGCGTGGCTCACCTGCATTTCACCGTTTCGGCAGAACACCAGGCCTTGTTTGAGGCACTGCTCGCAGAGA
>JAZUHM010000470.1:0-6675 GCA_045641725.1 Bacteroidaceae bacterium
CGTAGTTGGCTGTGTTGGCCTTGCCAAACTGAGTGCTGCCGCCGGTGCCAGAAGGCGCTGTGCCTACATATACGCCGTCGTAGTTCTTGATGGCAATCTTGCCAGCCGCGTTCTTCCAGAAGCTCCAGATGCGGTCGGCCATAAACGACTTGTCGCCGAACATCATGCGGTTATTGCTTGGGCTATAATACCACACTTTGCCCTTGGCGTAGTCCACGGTGGCTGTGCTGTAGATATAATACCAGGTCTGCTCGGCATCAGTACTAAATACAATGCCAGGGTCGGTCTGTGCCTCTCTGGCCTTTACGATTACGTTAAAGTCTGTGAGCAAAGTACCGCTGTTTTCGCCGGTGAGGTTAAACACGATGCTCTGCGCATTGACCTCTGCATTGCTGATAGTGGTTGCGCTGGCAGAAGTCACATTATAGGTCTTGCCGTCGTTGGTCCATGTCTGGTTGCTGCTGAGGGCCTTGGCCTTGAAGCTGTAAGACACGATTTCGTAGCCGGCAGCTACTGCCAAGGTATAGGTTGCATTTTTGCTGCTACCGCTGCGGGCATCGATATTATTGCTGTTCCACTGCATGTTGTTGGCATTGGAAGTGAGAGTCAGGCGGCCGTCTGCCGAGGTCCACTTGCTGTTCCAGGTGCCATTGCCGCTCAACGAGCCGTTGAGCTTGTCAATGGTGTAGGTCTTTTCAGCAGTCTCGTCTTCAACCACCTCGCCATCGTCGCCGTCGGTCACGTCGCCGAAGGTATATAAATTAGAATAGGTATCGGTATAGCCCACTGTGGCATCGCGCCACTTGTTCCAGGTGCCATTGGTGTTCTGCACAAAGGTGCCGAGATCGGAACCGCCGCTGCGCTTGCCGGTGATAATCTTGCCGTTAGTCACGTTGGTGGCTGGGGTGATGGTGAGGTCGCAATAGGTTGCGTCGTACTCCTCCAGCACGCCGGCGTTGCCGTTGGTGCCGCTGTCATTACCCTTCCAAACAAGGTAGTAGCCGGTTTCTACATTCTTAAAGGCAAACTTGCCGCCGGTCTTGGTCTCTGCCACAAATTTGGCACGGCGACCATAGCTCTTGGCAGCAAGAGCGTTGGCCTGACCCACCTGCAGCGCGTCGTTATCTACATAGAGAGCGTAGAAAGTGCCGTTAGGCTGGCGGTTGGTAATGGTGTAGGTCTTGCCAGCCTCGATGGTGGCAGCGCCTTCCTGAGCCGTGCCGCGAACTACCACGATTGGCTCTGGCTCGTTGACAATCTCGATGTCAGTCACGTCGGTGAGGAGCCACTGGCAGCCTGTGTCGGTGCGGTTCTTGGCATTATTGCCGTTACCAAACCAGTTGAAGATTGGGTTGTCGGTCTTGTCGGTAGAATTGAGCTCGCAGGTAGTGCCGCTGCGCAGGATGTAAAGGCCAACAGCCTCAGAATAGTCGATAGTCCAGCCTGCAGATGGTGCTTGGGCGCTCATCTGGATGGCTGCATTGTGAGCAGCAGACGGGTCGATATAAGTATTATTTGCTACATTCTTAATATTGAATGTGCCGTCGGTGCGGCTCTCAAACACCCAGCGATACTTGGCATAGCCTGGGTTAGAGTTTGTAGAGTTGAGAGTTGTGCCGTCGGTATAAGCATAGAGGCCCAAACGATTTGGGGTGCTCAGAGCAAACTGCTTGCCCTGCAAATCGGCAGCCTTGGGGATATTAAGGCTCGACTTGAGCGAAGTAATAGCAGAGTTGACTGCTGTGGCAGCGGTCTGCATGGCGCTGAGTTCTGCGCTCTCGGCCACGAGGAGGGCGTTGGCCTCTTCTGCCTTCTGCTGGAGTGCAGCGGCTGCGCTCTCGGGGTACTGTCCGATGCCATTGCCAATGCTCACGTCCTCTGCGGTGAGGATAGCATTGGTAAGGGTGGTGCGAGCAGCGAATACATTCTTCAGTTCCTGAGCCTTGGCGTCGGTAATCACGCTGCAGTTGCCCACAAAACCAGCAAGCTTGCGTGCCACCTTGATATAGCCGAGACCATAGATATAATTGCCTGAGAAATAAGAAGTATTGGCTGCGCCAGAAGTCGTAGCGAGGTCGCTATAGATATCAATATAGGTAAGGTCTGCGCCAGCACCGGCCTTGTTGTTGAGCCATGTGTTAAACTCGGTGATGCGGCTGTTGGCATTCTGAGTTGGCATGAGGCTCACGAGGGCAATCGGGGTGCCGGGAGCGCTGGTCTTGAGCTTGGTAATGAGGGCAGCGTAGTTATTTTCTACGGTCGCGAGGTCGGTAGTACCATTGACGTCGCCAGTACCAGTGTAGAGGAGAATCTTGGCAGGATTCTCGCGAGTCACGCCATTGCTCTTGTTGGCAAAGGTAGCGTCGATGATCTTGCTGGTGGTAGCAATGTCGCCGCCATAGCCCCAGCCCGTACCACGGTTCTTGACGTTAGGATTGTGCAGAAGCTCGTTCCACTCGCCGTTCTTAACCATCTCGTCGCCAATAAAGAGGATGTCGGTACTCTTAACAGGCAGCACGCTGAAATAAGTTGCTCGCATGCCATGCGATCCGCCAAGGCCAGCTGCGCTCTGGATAGACTGTGTATTGGCAGGATATGAGGGAGTAATGCCCACATAGTCCTTGATTGCCTCGGTCCAAATCTTATAGCCGAGAGCCATCAGGTGAAGATTGTCGAGAGAATAGGGAGAACCGTTGAGAATGCCGCCCAATTTTGAATAAAGGTCGATATAGGTTGTATTCTCTGTGTTGTCGGCAATCTGCTTGATGAGCACATTGGTTGCCTGGATGGTCTTCAGGGTCTTGTAGTTCTGATCCTTGGCAGGAATGATGCTCTGAAGATAAATCTCGGTGCTTGGGCTCTCACGGCGAATCACATTCACCGTCTTGCGAATGTTGTCGGCAATGCTCTGCTCGGTGTAGTTGGTGCCGAGGTCGTTGGTACCAATCTTGATAAACACCTTAGCAGGCTTAAATCGCACCCAACTTTCTACGTTGGCGAGCACTTCAAAGCTATAGCCGCCGGAATTTCCGCGGTTAACCACTCGTGGATCATTGCCAAAGGCTTCTGTCCACCCATGCATGTCGGTGATACTATTGCCCACGAACACAATTGCGTTTTCTGGCAATTCCATCACTTTCCATGAGTCATAGCGATGGTCACGAAACGCTTGGTCGGCCATCGCGCTCTGGATCAATCCCAGCATCACTGCGAGGGAAAGAAGGAGAGTTTTGATTTTCATAGTAAAAAATGTTTATAGAAAAATTAATAATATTGTTTCAGTCTTTTCATTCGTAAGCCGAGGTGGCGAGGGGGATTTCGCGCAAAATCCGAGGCTGACTTTAGATATTAGCCACGCGGATGATGTCGGCAAACACGCCGGCTGCAGTCACATCGGCGCCCGCACCATATCCCTGAATCACCATAGGATATTGATTGTAGCGTTTGGTGGTCAAGACTACCATGTTGTTGGAATCCTCCAGGTGATAGAACGGATGGGTTGCGTCAACAGGAGTAAGGGCCACGGTGGCCTTGCCATCTTCCCAGCGGGCGATAAAACGCAGCTTCTTGCCTTCGTTCTCCAACTGCCTGCGACGCTCCTCAAACGGCGCGTCGAGCTCGCCAACAATGCCAAAGAAATGGTCGGCGTCGCCTTCAAAATACGGTGCATCCATAAATGGAGTCAGGTTAACGTCTTCAAGGTCAAGCTTATAGCCTGCCTCGCGGGCCAGAATCACGAGCTTGCGGATAACGTCCTTGCCACACAAATCCTGACGCGGGTCGGGCTCGCTCAAACCCGCCTCCATTGCCATGCGGATGGTCTTGGAGAATGGATTTTCTGCGCTGAACTTATTGAAGATGTAGTTGAGAGTGCCACTCAGCACGGCCTCAATCTTGACAACCTCGTCGCCGCTGTCGCAGAGGTCGCTGATAGTCTTGATAATCGGCAGACCGGCGCCCACATTGGTCTCGTAAAGGTATTTCACGCCCTTGTCGAGCGCAGTCTGCTTGAGCTTGAGATAATTGGCGTAGGGCGAAGAGGCCGCAATCTTGTTGGCAGCCACCACCGACACGTTGTGGTCGAGCAGGGTCTCGTAGAGCCCAGCAATATCTGCGTTGGCAGTGCAATCTACAAACACCGAGTTATAGAGATTCATCGCTATAATCTGCTGGGTAATCATCTCTGGGGTGCTGTCAGCGCCTTTGTCTGCCAGCAACTGGCGCACATTGGTGGTGTCGATGCCATCGGCGTCAAAATAGCTCTTTTTGGAATTGGCCACGCCCACAACATTGAGTTTGAGACGGCGTTTCTGCATCAGCGACTCATACTGCTCCTGCAACTGCTTGAGCAGACTGCCGCCCACGGTGCCGATGCCGCACACAAAGAGGTTGACAACCTTGTATTCGCTGAGGAAGAAACTGTCGTGGAGCACGCTCATCGCCTTGCGAAGGTGGCGCTTCTCGATTACGAACGAGATATTCATCTCTCTACCGCCCTGGGCAGAGGTCACCACGTTGATACCATTGCGGCCAAGCACGCTGTAGAGCTTGCCCGCCACGCCTTGCTTATTCTTCATCTGCTCACCAACGACAGCAATCGTGGCGAGGTCTTCCTTGAGTTCAATAGGGTTGATTGCGCCGGCCTCTATCTCCTTGGCAAACTCGCGGCTGAAGGCCTCTTTGGCCTTGATGGCGTCGCCGTGGGTGAGACACAGCGAAGTACCGGTCTCCGAAGATGTCTGCGCCACCATAAACACGCTGATGCCATTGTCGGCCAGAATAGAGAAGATGCGGCGGTTGATACCAATCACGCCCACCATGTTCAGACCCGAGATGGTAATGATAGAAGTATCGTCGATAGAGGTCAAGCCCTTCACGCCCATCTCGTTGGTACTCAATACCTCAGTACTGATGACCGAGCCCTTGAACTCGGGGCGGAATGTATTTTTTACATACAGCGGAATATGCTTGGCAAACACCGGATAGATGGTAGGCGGATAAATCACCTTGGCGCCAAAGTTGCACAACTCTGTAGCCTCGCTGTAGGTCAGGCGCTCTATGGTATAGGCCGATGGTATGATGCGCGGGTCGGCAGTCATAAAACCATCCACGTCGGTCCAGATTTCCAGCACATCGGCATTGAGGGCAGCCGCTATGATGGCCGCAGTATAGTCGCTGCCGCCGCGGCCCAGAGTGGTGGTCACGCCGGTGTGAACATCGCTCGAGATAAAGCCCGGCACGATGGCAATGCCCTTCTCGTTGGCAAACGTCTCAACGATCTTGGCATTGGTAGCCTCGAAATCCACATTGTCCTTCTGCCCCTGTTTCTCGGTAAAGATAAACTCGCGAGAGTCATAGAGCGTGCTGCCGCTGACGAGTCGCTGCACTATTCGCGAACTCAGGCGCTCGCCGTAGCTCACAATCACGTCGGCCGTCTTGGGAGTAAGATCTCTCAGCAGGTACAAGCCGCGCAAGATACCGCTCAGGTCGTCAAACAATGTGCCCAGCTGCTGCTTGAGTTCCTGAGCCGCCGGCTCCTCAAACAAAGCATCGATATGACAATGGTGTGTGGCCACTATCTCGTCCATCACTCCCAGATATGCTGCATCACCCATGGCGGCCATTCGAGAGACTTTGATGAGATTGTTAGTCACCGTCTTCAACGCCGACACAACCACCACCACTGGGGTAGCCTCTGCCTCGGCAATAGCCTTGATGTTGAGGATTCCTTCGACCGTTCCAACCGAAGTGCCGCCAAATTTGAGTACTTTCATTTTCTGTGAAATTATCGTGTTTAAAATTCCGTTAATATTTTTCTCACGCCCGCGTAGGCGCAATTACGTATAATAATGTGGCAAATATAATCAAAAATATCAATACCGCCACAAAACATACCCACAAAACGCATTTTCACACCCAAAAATCACCAAATTCTCACCCAAAAATATTGCGCGCCGGCAAAATCAAAATGCGCCCTAAAATTACCGCGATTCGAGATAAATTTCGTTCACAGCGCTGTGAACGATTGTTCACAGCAGTGTGAACGTTTGTTCACACCGGTGTGAACGTATGTTCACAGCGCTGTGAACAGAAATTAGCACGAATCTGGATTTTTTCAGAGCGCAAAAAACTGATTTTTCGGCGCACATTTTTGACGACCAAACGAAAAAGATATGCCTTTTTTGGCGCAGACATAATAAAATTCATTAACTTTGCACCTATAATAATTAAATAAGGTACTGAGACATGATGCTGCCCACGATTGACACCAACAGCTGCTACGCCCTGTGCAAACTGCCCAAGGCGAGCACTGCCGCATACATCTCAGCCGACCGCATCGAGACCTATGCATCGCTCGCCGAAGTGCCCGCCGATGCGCAGGGATTTATTATCGCTCCATTTGAAACAAGCCAAGACACGCCGGTCTATATTCTGGCAGAGCCCCATGTCGAGGAATTTGCCTTTGACCAACTGGCACCCGCCGATGCGCCTGCCGGCTATCACGCCACGGGCAACCGCAATGGCTACAGCCAGGCTTTTCAAACCGTCAGGCAAGCACTCACGTCGGGCAAATGCGACAAGGTGGTGCTGGCGCGCGCCGTTAGCATGACGGCCAACGATGTCGATATACTGCAACTGTTTCTCAAGGCCTGCGCCAAGTATCCCTATTGCTTT
>JAZUHM010000471.1:0-9463 GCA_045641725.1 Bacteroidaceae bacterium
GGTCAGGTGCTTGAAGGTGCGGCAGAATGTCGAAGCACTGGTAAAACCAGACTGCACAGCCACTTCGCCCAGCGTGAGGCTGGTGGTCAGCAAGAGTTGCTTGGCGTGGGCAATGCGCGCATCGTTGACGTAATCCACAAAGCTCTTGCCAAACTTGCGACGCATAATCTGGCTCACATAGGTGCGGTTGGTGCCTATAAGCGCCGCCACGTCGTCGATATGCAGGCCCGGCTTGAGGTAAATCTTGTTTTCCTCAAGCTGCACCACCAGCGCGGTAGCCAAAGCTCCATTGCGGCGTATGAAAGAGTCAAGTTTCACCGGCACGCCGTCGCTGTCGGTCAGTATCGGACGGATCTTGAAACTATTCGGCACCAATATATAACCCACCGCCAGGAGCACACTATATACACCAAAGAACAACCATTTGGCAAGAGGCCCGTCGGTATTGCGCACAGCGTGGCACGCCACAAAGGCCGTGACAATCAGCAAGATAAACATCCACATATAATACCGAGTGAGGCGGCTGCTGAACTTAAGGCCGTATTTCCTTACCCTAAACCAGAGCACCACCATCCTCACAGCCACAATCAGGCACTGCGCCACCACTATTGTCGAGCGCAGATTTACCTGCGCCACAATACGGTCGCCCACACACACCGACAGCACGTTGCGCCCCGCCGTAATAGGCACCTCCAGACCTCCACTGCCGATCATAATAACCGGATTGTAGAAGCACAAAAGCAGCGGAAGGACAAACAGAATCAAGCCAGAGCAGTTATACCAACGCGTACCGCATTGATCACACAGATAAGCGTACATCAGCGGCAGCGTATAGAGCGACGCCACCACTATGACGGCGTCAAAATAAGCCGGCATCGCAATATCGTCAAAATAAAAGGCGAGGCTCGCAAAACGCAACAGCACCACCACAGTCAAGAGCGTGAGCAACACCGCTCCCATCACATCCTTGCGCCGGTATTCCGCGCACAAAACCCATAGCATGATTACCACCGTGGGCACAAATAGCAATAAATATTTCATAGCAACGAATTTAATTCGGCGACAAAGGTAAACACTTTGCGCCGCAAGGCAGTGTGCCAAAATACAACGGCTATTACCCATTTGAGAAGCGCAGCCATTTTGCTGCCGATTGCGCAATATTTGCGGATTGCCAAAGTTCGATTTTTGCAATCCGCAAATGGAAATTTGTAATACGGAAAACGTCGCAGCCGTCTGATTTCCACAATTTTGCACTGCCAATCCCCGCAACGGACTTGCGCAGTTCAACAAATTATAAACCTTTTAAAAACATTTATTATGCGACGTACCTCTACCCTATTGCTTATCGCCATCATGCCGGCCGTATGGCTTAAAGCGCAAACCACCCACACTGCAATCGCAGCAAACGGCGACACTATCGAGATTCCTGCCCAAAACGCGGCCACCACGTTTAGCGACGTGCTCCGATTTCTAAATGCGGGCGAGTCTTTCTACCTCACACAGGACATTCAGGGCACCCTGGCCGACAACAGCGACGGCAAGGCCGCCCTGCCCGAACGCTCTACCGTCAATATTGACCTCAATGGTCACACTCTCGACATCAAAGGATCGCGCCACGTTATCGACCTCATTAGTCCCTCTACCGATTTGATACGCATATCGCGCGGCGCCACGCTCAACATTCTCAACGGCTCGCTCAACTTCACCCCCGCCAAGGAGGAATGGGTGCTGCTGGCCGACCTGAAGGCCTCGCCGCTCTTCGACTGCAGGTTTGGCGGCACACTCACGTTTAGCAACACCAACGTGACGGTAGATAAATCGCTCAACCAAAAGACCTCGCTCGTGACGATGGAGACCAGTTTCTGGACCCGCTCGAATTACTCCAGGCTGATTGTATATCCCGGCACATCCTTTGAGGGCAAAGTGGTCACCAACCGCAGCGGTTTCCTGATCTATCGCCCGTCGAAGATTATAATCGAAGGCGGCAAGGTGAATATGGAAGTTGACGGCTTTAATCTCGACGATATAGAGATCAACGGCACACCGGAGTCCGTCAATATCGTCGATATCAGCGGCAGCACGCCTAAGGTTGTGGTGTCGGAAGACAATATGGTGGAGACCCTGACCATCACCGACGGCATCTCGCTGTCAGACCACGACTTCTACGACAAACTGCCGCTCAAGGTGACGGGCGAAATCATCTACGAGCGCAATTTCCCCAACGAATGGGCCACTATCGTCGTGCCGTTTAAGCTTTATTCCGGCGAGCAATATCAGCTCTACAGCCCAGCCGCTCTCACCAGCGACGTGCTCAAGCTCGTTCCGCTCGATTCGGTCAACGCAGGTCACCCCGCCATAATCCACGTCAGCCCCGGCATCGTGCATTTCGGCGCCACCAACACCTGGGTCTCAAAGGGAATTACCAACGACTCGACAAGCACATTCTCTATCATCGGCACCTATAATATGAACACCAAGGTGGCCTACGACGATGCCACGCTATTCAATCGTCAGCTGGGCAACTCCGCCGCCGTTGACCCCAATGCCTATGCCATAAGCAACAACTCCTTCCGCCGGATAGGCCAGACCACAGGCTCTACGCTCAATTGCAACGCCTATCGCGCCTATCTCTCGCTCAACGCCACCACTCCGCCGGTGCTGAAGTCCGCTCAGTTTAACCTGCCTGCCGACAGCGAACTCACAGGTCTCAACGACGCCACAGTTGGCTCGGACGGCGAGTCTGCCGACCAGGATCCCGCCTCTGGCACCGCGCCTCTGCCGCAGGGCAAAGCATACAAACTCGACGGCACTCTGGCTCCGCCTGACTACCGCGGCGTAGTGATTATCAACAAAAACACATTCTTGAGAAAATAAAGTGTTCTGAATTTGAATTACCACATTATATTATATAATCAGCACGCCACGACAAAAACGCAATTGCTGTCGGCGGCATCAAAAATCTGAAAAAACAATGAAACAAACGTACATCAAACCAGCAATCACCCTCATCAATATTCACACCACGCTATGCTCGGCGTCAATCATGGTAGATGATAATCCGCCAAGCCCAGAGGAAAGCAGCGAAATCAACTGCGAGTCGAATAAGTTTGAGAGAACAATCTTCCTCGACGACCAGGTGTGGTGATAGCCCCTTGAATCTTCGTCAGGCAACGAGCTGACGACCTATGGCACCGAGCCGTATAAAACTATTGGTGCCCGCAAAATACCGCAGCGCGAAGTGCGCTTGGCATTTGGCGGGCACCAATTTTATCAGGGCGCGAAAACGTTAGTCGTCGAAGCTATCGTCGTCGTCAAAGTCGAAATCGTCCAGGAAAAGCGGGGTATTGAAATCGTCCAGCGCGCGGCGGTCCTTCTTGGTTGGGCGACCGGTGCCACGAGCGCGGTCAATAAATCCGCTGACACGGCTCATCTCCAGCAGTTCGTACTGCTCTGGCGCTGTCACGTCCTCCAAAATCTCGGGCAGGAGCTTGGCACCCACGCGTTTCTCGATTGGCTTTAGCACCTTAAAGGAGTAGGTGATTGGCGGCTTGCGCACATCGATAATATCTCCCACCTTGATGGTATGAGAAGCCTTGAGGCGTGCACCGGCCTTGGTGACGCGGCCGTTTTTGCATGCGTCGGCGGCAATGGTGCGCGTCTTGAAGATTCGCGCGGCCCAGAGCCATTTGTCTATGCGTGCGGTACTATTTTCCATTATAGTGATTCATTGCAAACTGCAGGCCGCTGAGCACAAATGCCTTGATGGCCTCGCCAGCCTTGGCGATGCGCTCGTTGAGCAGGGCGGTCTCGTCGGCAGAGAAAGCGCCAAGCACAAAATCCACCTGGTGGCCGCGGCTGAATTCATTGCCAATGCCAAATCGCAGACGGGGATACTGATTGCTGCCCAGGCACTGAGTGATGCTCTTGAGGCCATTGTGGCCGCCCTCGCTGCCCGACGGTTTCATGCGGATGGTGCCCAGAGGCAGGGCGAGGTCGTCGCTCACAATCATCAGGCGCTCAGGGTCAATCTTCTTCTCCTTCACCCAATAGCGCACGGCATTGCCGCTGAGATTCATGTAGGTAGAGGGCTTGAGCAAGAAGATCTTATGACCTCGCAGGCGCATCTCGGCCACAAAACCGTAGCGCTTGTCTTCAAAAGCCACACCGGCCTCCTTGGCCAGTGCGTCAACCACCATAAAGCCGATATTGTGGCGCGTGTCCTTGTATTCATCGCCGATATTGCCGAGGCCTACTATCAGAAAATTCATCTCGTTTGGATTATTGCTGGTGTCGCTGCCGCCGAAAAACCTTTTCAGTGCAGTCAATATGTTGCTCATTTTGTCAGGATATGAAATAAGGGAAACCGGAAGGAGTCCTGTTTCCCTTATCTATGCTGCTAAGTATAGAATCTTAGTTCTGCTCAGCCTGCTGGCGTGAGTTACGTGTAGCCTTAACAGAGCAAACGAGAGCCTGCTTAGGAGTAACGATTTCAAGACCCTCAAAGCTGAGGTCGCCAACGATGATAGACTTGCCGATAGCGAGGTTAGTGATATCAACAGTGAGCTTCTCAGGGATCTTGTCGTAAGTAGCCTGAACCTTGAGGCGACGAACGAGGCTCTGGAAAGCACCACCTTCACGAACACCGATAGCGTGGCCAGTATAAACGATTGGCACAGCCATAACGATTGGCTTCTCCTCGGTGATCTGGTAGAAATCGATGTGGAGGATTGTGTCCTTTACAGGGTGGAACTGAATCTCCTTCATCACAGCCTTGCAAGTTGTGCCGTCGATGTCGAGGATTACAGTGAAGATGTCTGGAGTGTAGATAAGCTTGCGTACAGCTTCGAAATCAACGGTGAAGCTAGTAGCGATAGTCTTGCCCTCAGCGTCCTTCTGTGCGCCGTAGAGGTTACATGGGATTGCGCCAGTTGCGCGGAGAGCCTTGGCAGCCTTCTTGCCGCCTGCGGTACGCTTGGTACCCTTCAATGCAAATTCTTTCATTGTCTTAAAAGTTTGTGTTACTCTAAATTAAGTTATTAAATATCAGTAGCTTAATTCGCCATCACACGAGTATGTAGGCTAAAAAGCGGTGCAAAATTAGTAAATTCTGCCGAAATAGCCAATTTTTGGCACTCTTTTTTGCATTTTGGCGGCACCTGGACACAGAAAGACGGCTTAAAAACACACAATGATGATTAAAATACGCGCAAAGACGGCTTAAAAACACACAAGGACGGCTCAAAAACACATAAATGCGGTTACCTCAATGTCCATCAACAAACTACGCAAATTCGGAATAGACTTTCCCATTACCTTTTTAATATATAATTATAGCGCAGGGCGATTTGCGCGACGATTTCAGGCGCCTTGAAATTCAAAAGAACGCCTCTACGCATTGCTGCGGCGAAAAATTCGGCACGGACGCCCGTTGTTGGCAGAAAAAATCTTAACTTTGCCAGCGTTATGAAGATTATTCCCATGATATGAAGATTATTCCCGTAAAGACTGCCACCCCGGCTGTGGCAAAAGCCATCGAGATTCTATTGGGCGACCTCTCGTCGCGCGGTTTGGCCTTTGGCGCAGACCAGTTGCAGGAGATTGTTGCCGCTCCACTCACCACGTTATATCTGGCGCTCGAGCCTAACGACACGCCCGCCGAAGAAAGCAATTCGCCGCAAGGAACAAACGCACCGACCGACGAGACTGCCGGCGCCGAAATCGTGGGCATGTTTACTCTGGCCGCCTGCAAACTGCCCACCGGCACCAAGGTGTGGCTCGAAGACGTGGTGGTGGCGCACTCGCACCAGGGCAAAGGCCTCGGCCGCACGCTGGTGGAGCATGCCGTGGCCGAAGCGCGGCGCCTCTACCCCGGCGCCACCCTGATGCTCACCTCGCGCCCCTCGCGCCTCGCGGCCAACCACATCTATGCTCAGACCATGCAGCCCAAGGAGACCAACGTCTATACCCTGACGCTCGACTAAACCCTCGGAATCTGCGCAAATCGGCCTTCAAATGGCGCCAAATTTGTTTCAGATGGCGCTTTAACCACATAAACTATCATTTTTTTTTGCAATAACGGCGCAAATTCAGTTTTTATTCTTATTTTTGCATAACAAATCGATTCAGGTGGAATCGTAAATCAACAAAGATATGATTAATAGAGAATTGATCAGAATTAAAACGGTGCAATTGGCCTATGCCAACATTGTGAATCCAGACAAGGACTTCGAGGATGTCGTAAAAGACATGGAGGAAAGCCTGGCTACAGCATACGACCTCTATCACCACATGCTCAACCTAATCTGCGATATCACAGATTATGCCGCCCAGAAGTATGAACTCACCTGCGCTCACCTCTTAGAGCGCGGCTCGAAGTCACTGCCCAGCGACAAGTTTGTGGCTAACAGATTTGCAGCACAGTTGCAGAACAACATACAGCTCGAGAACTTCACGCTGGCGCACAAAAAACTGCGCTGGTCACGCAGCGAAGACGTGGTGCACAGCCTCTACAACCAGATAGTGGACAGCGCTGAATACGAGGAATACATGAACAGCGAGGAATCATCATACGAGGCCGACCGCAACCTGTGGAAAGTGCTCTACAAGAAGATTATAGGCCAAAGCGAACTGATTGACGAGGCGCTGGAGGAGTGGAGCATCTACTGGAACGACGACCGATTTATAATCGACACGTTTGTATTGAAGACCATCAAGCGTTTTGAGGAAGCCAACGGCGCCGAACAGCCTCTGCTCGAGGACTACACCAGCAGCGACGACCAGAAATTCGGGCGCGACCTGCTCCTGGCCACACTCACCCACCGCAAGGATTACGAGGAGATGATTCGCAAGCACATCCGCAACTGGGATTTCTCACGCCTCATCACCATGGACGTGGTAATCATCATGACTGCACTGGCCGAAATCATTCGTTTCCCGGGCATCAGCGTCAATGTGTCGCTCAACGAGTATGTAAATATCGCCAAGGCCTATTGCGCACCAAAGAGCACCAACTTTATCAACGCCACACTCGACAATATCGTCAAGGACCTGCGCGAAGAGGGCAAGATACTCAAATAACACTGAAATAAATAACAATCTAAACACATTTTACAACTATGTTATCACTTTTAATCAACTTCTTGGCATTCAATGCCACACCTCAAGCTACAGGCAAGGAGGAGAGCGGATTGATGGGCGCACTGCCTACCATCATCTTCTTCGTTGCTATCTTTGCAATCATGTATTTCTTCATGATTCGCCCTCAAAGAAAAAAGCAGAAGGAAATGGAGAACTTCCGCAACAGCCTCGGCGTGGGTAGCCAGGTCGTAACTGCCGGTGGAATCCACGGTGTTATCAAGGAAGTAAACAACGCCAACAACACCGTAGTCCTTGAAATCGACAAGAATGTCAAGATCACTATCGAAAAGGGCTCTATCTACGCTAACCCATCTGCGGCTGCAGAAGCACAGGCTGGCAAATAAAGTCTATTAGACGACCTATGTCGTTTGCTAAAAACTATATAAAAGCCAAGAAATTCCTGAAGAGCAATATCAACAGGAATTTCTGGGCTTTTATCTTTTTTCTCGCCCTGTCGGCGGGCTTCTGGATGTTTCTTACGCTCGAGACTGAGGAACAGGCCGACATCTCTGTGCCGGTGAAAATCGTGAATGTGCCAAAGAACGCCATACTCACCACACCGCCGCCCACAGAAATAAGAGTAACACTCAAAGACAACGTGCGCACACTGCTTATCTACAAATACGCAACCCATCCCGACACCATCGTGCTCAACTTCAGCGACTACAATAAGCAGAGCGGACACGTCAGCATAGCCACCGCGCCGTTCCTCAAGGCGCTGCAAGATAAGCTCGAGCCCACCACACGCATCATCGACTGCACGCCCGACACACTCGAGTACTTCTACAACTACGGGCAGCACAAGCGCGTGCCGGTGAAGTTCGTGGGCAATATCAAGCCCGACTCGCTCTACACAATTGCCGACACTGTACTGTCGCAGAAATTCGTGACGGTCTATGCCTCGCGCCATATACTCGACACCCTGCAGTTTGTCAGCACCGAATACCTCGTGCGCAGCGAGCTGAAGTCAAAGCAGACATTCAACGTCGGCATGGCGCCGATAAAGGGTGTCAAGATTGTGCCGCAGAAAATCGCCGTCACATTCAACGTCGACCGCATGACCGAAAAGAGCGTCGAGGTGCCCGTCACCTGCATCAATGTGCCGGAGGGCAAAAACCTCATAACCTTCCCGGGCAAGGTGAACGTAAAATTCCAGGTCGGTCTTAACCACTACAACAACGTGGGCGCAAGCCAGTTTACCGTGGTGGTGGACTATAACGACGTGATCTATGCGGAAGACAAATACGTCACGCCAAAACTGCAGGCCTGGCCACGCGGCATCTACCACATGCAGATAGCACCGCAGCAGGTAGAATTTCTCGGCGGCGAATAGTCACTCACACAACTCACTACCCCACTCTTTTATCCCCCAATCCTTAAGTAAGTGCTCAAAATTATTTTTATAATAGGTGTGCTTTATTTGGATGCAGATTTTGCATTTATTCCGAAGGAGTGTAGCGGGCTACATGACTGAGGATGAATGCAAAAGATGCACCAAAGAAAGTGCAGATATTATGAAACATCACTTGCTTAAACATTGTATAAATAATTTTGAATACTTACTTATGATTCTTGGCATTACAGGCGGCATCGGCAGCGGCAAGAGCTATGTATGCAAGTCGCTCATCGACAGAGGAATACCCGTATTTTACACCGACGACGAGGCACGCGCCGAGATGCGCGACAACCCCATTATCCACCAGCAGCTTGTCAGTCTGATCGGCCCCGAGGCCATAGCCCCCGACGGCACACCCAGCAAGCCGGTGCTGCGCAACTATATCTGCCAGGGACCCGACAATGCCGCCAAGGTCAATGCCATCGTCCACCCCAAGGTGAAGGAGCGCACCGCCCGATGGTGTGCAGCCCACACGGCAGCTCCCGTGGTGGCCATAGAGTGCGCCCTGCTCTTTGAGTCGGGATTTCAAGACCTTTGCGACCAGGTTGTCACAATATCTGCGCCACTCGAAGTACGCATCAGCCGCGTGTGTCAGCGCGACGGCATCACTCCCGCCAAAGCCCGCGAATGGATAGCCCTCCAGATGCCACAGGAAGAAAAGGAACGCCTCGCCGACCACACCATCATCAACGACGGCATCCAGCCCCTCGCCCCGCAGATAGACAGGATTCTTAACTCCTGACCAACGGTTATGCTGTCTGAAAGACATTGGAAACCAAATTATTAGTGTCCGGTAAAAATCACGCCGTTTTGCCCTGCAATGCCGCAGCATTGGCAAAATCGGGCAGATTTCTCTGACTATCAGGCCATTAACTGCGCCCTTGCGGAAATATTCTGCGCACTGAAAAATTCTTGCTTCGAGATAAATTC
>JAZUHM010000472.1:0-2139 GCA_045641725.1 Bacteroidaceae bacterium
CCTCAAGCCAGAAGAAGGCGCAGGCACATCTTTCATGATGACCAAGGCCGTTAAACAGTTGCTGGCCAAGACACAAGCAGATCCAGACTCAATTGAGGCTGTGATTGTGGCAACAACAACTCCTGACTACCACTTCCCCTCTACAGCATCATTGGTTATCGGCAACGTAGGTCTTAAAAATGCTTTCGGCTACGACATGGAAGCAGCCTGCGCAGGTTTCCTCTATGCCATGGAACAGGGCGCCTGCCTTATCCGCAGCGGAAGATATAAGAGAATTATCGTGTGTGGTGGCGACCACATGTCATCTATGACCAATTATCAGGACCGCAATACCTGCCCAATCTTTGGCGATGGCGCAGCCTGCGTAATGATGGAGGCTACCGAGGAAGAATACGGCTTGCTCGACAGCTATCTTCGCGTAGATGGCAAGGGTTATGACAACCTCCACATGGCTGCCGGCGGTTCTGCCAACATGCCAAGCCACGAGACCGTAGATCAGCGCCTCCACTTCGTATATCAGGAAGGCCGCGCCGTGTTTAAGCACGCTGTTACCGATATGAGCGACGCCGTTGAGACTATCGCTACTCGCAACAACCTCACCAAGGATGATATCGCGTGGGTAGTGCCTCATCAGGCCAATGTGCGCATCGAGAGCGCCGTGGCTCGCCGCATCGGTGTGGAAGAAGATCATGTGATGATCAACATCGACCACATGGCAAACACCTCTGGCGGCACGCTGCCACTCTGTCTGTGGGAGTATGAGCCACAGCTCAAGAAGGGCGATAAGATTATCTTTACCGCATTCGGCGCTGGCTTCACATGGGGCGCAAGCTACATGATTTGGGGCTATGACGGCAGCAAGTTTGCTGACACTCCTGCAGAATTCTATAAGGAAGGCACTATCAGCCGTGAAGAATGGTATGCAAAAAGACGCAATGCCAGTGAATAATTTGTAATCCAAACACATTCACTTCACTCATAATTTCAAAGAGAAAGCGCATCGCTCTTATGCACCGGTGCGTTTTCTTTTTTCTAATATAGACCTCCGGTGTTGTGTTGGGCCAGTCATGTGAAAGATGGCCCGAGCGCAATGCACCGACGAGGTGGAAATCTTAAGTCTCGCATATATAATATAATAAAGGTACACGTATGGCACACAAATCGGGCTTTGTAAATATTGTGGGCAACCCAAATGTGGGCAAATCGACACTCATGAATCTCTTTGTGGGTGAGCGCATCAGCATCGCGACATTCAAGTCCCAAACTACCCGCCACAGAATCATGGGCATAGTCAATCTGCCCGATTACCAGATTGTGTTTTCTGATACACCAGGAGTCCTGAAACCCAGCTACAAGCTTCAGGAGTCGATGCGCGCATTCAGCGACAGCGCCCTCACCGATGTCGATGTGCTGCTCTATGTTACCGACGCCATCGAGACCGAGGAGAAAAATGCCGACTTTATCGAGGCCGTCAATCGCCTTGATGTGCCGAAGCTCGTGCTTATCAATAAGATAGACCTCATCGATCAGTCCAAGCTCCTGGAACTTGTGGACAAATGGAAGAAGCTGATTCCAAATTGCGAGATATATCCTGTGTCGGCCAAGGTGCGCTTTAATGTTGACAACGTGATGGAGCGCATCAAGGAGCTCCTGCCGGATTCGCCGCCCTATTTTGACAAAGACCAGCTCACCGACAAGCCGATGCGATTCTTTGTGTCGGAGATTGTGCGCGAGAAAATCCTGCTTTACTACGACAAGGAGATACCTTATTGCGTAGAGGTGGTGGTTAATGAGTACAAAGAGAGCGACGACCTGGTGCGCATTCAGGCCACAATCAATGTGGAGCACGAGAGCCAGAAGGGAATTATTATCGGCAAGGGCGGCGTGGCGCTTAAGAAAGTCTCAACCGAGGCGCGCAAGTCGCTCGAGAAATTCCTCGACAAGAAGGTGTTCATTCGCATCTTTGTCAATGTCGATAAGGGCTGGCGCAATTCGATGCGTGAGCTTGGCAACTTCGGCTATAATCAGTAGGCCGGCTCCAGAAGAAAAGAAATTAATTTGAAATATCTGAAAAACTCAATAATATATGGGCAATTTAGTTGCAATCGTAGGACGTCCTAACGTTGGTAAGTCAACGCT
>JAZUHM010000473.1:0-1507 GCA_045641725.1 Bacteroidaceae bacterium
CGTATGGGATATGGCCTGGCGGCTGAAGGCACCGACGTTAGTCTGGCCGACATAGCGCGACTGGCCGACGCCTTCTACATCGGCGGCACCAAGTGCGGCGCCATGTATGGTGAGGCAGTGGTGTTTCCCAATCCCAAAAGGGCCGACCGCTTTTTCTCCCACATCAAGCGCCACGGAGCCCTCCTGGCAAAAGGCTGGGTAGCGGGCTTGCAATTTGACACCCTCTTTGCCCACGCCGCCGACCCCACCCAAGAGGCCGGGAGCATCGAGCAGACACTCTATTATACCATCTGCCGCCACGCCATCTGCGAGGCAATGCGCATCAAACAGGCATTTGCCAGCAAGGGTTATACTTTATATCTCGACTCGCCCACCAACCAGCAGTTCGTAGAGGTCAGTCTGGAGCAAGCCGCAGCCTTTGCCAAGCACCTGACCTATGGCCAGTGGGAACCGCCGCGCGATGGCAGGGTCACCATACGATTTGCTACCTCGTGGGCAACCAATCCTGACGATGTTGACCGGCTGATAAAGCTACTTTAATGGCTGTTTTGCCTGCACCAGACTCTTTTTGGCAGTACAAAACACCCATTGTCGGAAAAAAATATTAACTTTGCCCACCCTGAACCACGAATAACTCACAACGATGTCAAAGGTAATAGCCCTCATATTGGCCGGCGGCCGCGGCACACGCTTCAACTCAATGCGCCCCAAGCAGTACATTGAGGTGGACGGCATGCCCATTATAGCCTATACCATGCGCACATTTGACCGCCATGCCGACGTGACAGACATCTATGTGGTATGCTCGCCCGAATGGAACGGCTATGTAGAAAGCCAGGCCAGGTTGTGCGGCTTTTCAAAGTTCAAGGGATGCATATCCTCGGGCCAGACCTCCTTTTGCTCCATGCGCAACGGCATCAGTGCCCTTGGCATGATGGACCTGCCCCAAGACAGCATCGTAATGGTGCACGACGCCGTGCGCCCGCTCATATCTGCCGACACAATCAGCAACAACATACTCGCCTGCCGCGAATATGGCAACGCCATCACCGTAATCTACAGCAACGAGGCCTATATGAAAGTCTCGGGCGGCGTAGAGGCCACCGGCTTTGCCATGCGCGAGGAATATATGAGGGCCCAGACACCCCACACCTTCCGTCTGGCCGACCTGACTCTCCTCATGCAGCAGGCCGAGGAGCGCGGCATCACATATTCGCAGTCGCTCTTTACGCTGGCCAACGAGCTTGGCTATGCCCCCCTCTATATAGCACAGGGCGACATGCTCAACTTTAAAATCACCCAGCCGCAGGACCTCAAGTTCTTCCGCGCGCTGAAAGATGTGTAGTCTGATTTGCAACACGTAGCAAATAGCAATCCATCATATCCGCAAGACACCTTTTGCACCGAGCCGCCCTGGCACAAGTTGCAAAAGGTGTTTTTGTTTTTTATGTTGTTGTCCGGTAAAAATTTTCAGATCTTTCATAACATATTAATCTTCAAGACATTG
>JAZUHM010000474.1:0-3910 GCA_045641725.1 Bacteroidaceae bacterium
ATGCGCATCCAAGGCAGGTGAGCCGGGCCCACAAAGTAGCGCTGAATCTCCTCGTCGCTGAGGCCGAGTTTCTTCCAGACGCGAGCCGAGATAGCCTCGTTGGCCACGAGCGCCAGAGGCATGTCCATACCGTGGAGCGCCATCCAGTCTATCTCTTGTTCCCAGCGTGCCCAGTCCCAGTAGGGCAGGGTGTAGCCGTAGGTCACGACATTATAATAATAGTGGTGCCTGTAGGGCGACTGGATGGTCTTGGGCTGCTGTGGCTGCAGCTTGGCTGGCATGGAGATGCGGTTGCCGCTCCACGAGTTGATGCCGTAGCCGTTGGATTTGACGTAGTCGTAGAATCCTCGGCAGATGGCCACAGGCGAATTGCCCTCAATCAGCAGTTGGCCCGAGTTGTCAACCGATGTGGTGAAGCGGTCGCACTCGTTTTTCTCAGCGGGCAGCATTTTGATGCTGACATCAATGTTTGTTTTGCCCGCAAATCGTTCGATTACTGCCAATGCGGCGTTAACGTCTCGCGACACTCCATCGGCAAAAGCCGGTGTCAGAATCATAGCCGATGCTATGAACGTAAGAAGTCTTTTCATATAAATATAATATGTAGTAATGTTAAAATATGCTCGTTTTGCGACTCCAAAGTTAAATAGTTTATATTTAAGAGCCAAATATGCGGTAGAAAATTATGATTTCGGATTAAAATGATTACTTTTGCACCCGATGTTATATATAGTACCAACACCAGTAGGAAATCTTGAGGACATGACAATGCGCGCAATACGCATTCTCAAAGAGGCAGACCTCATCCTTGCAGAGGATACCCGCACGTCGGGCATCCTGCTCAAGCATTTTGAAATACGCAATGCCCTGCAGAGCTACCATAAGTTCAACGAGCATCAGGCTGTGGCGCGACTCGTAGAGCGCATGAAGGCTGGCCAGACTCTGGCCCTGATTAGCGACGCAGGCACTCCGGGCATCAGCGACCCCGGTTTCTTGATAGCCAGAGAGTGTGCGCGCCAAGGAGTGGAGGTGCAGTGCCTGCCAGGTGCGACGGCGTTTGTGCCAGCACTGGTTGCGTCGGGCCTGCCTTGCGACAAGTTTGTGTTTGAGGGCTTCCTGCCGCAGAAGAAAGGCCGCCAGTCGCGGCTGCTCGCGCTCAAGGACGAGGAGCGCACGATAGTTTTCTACGAATCTCCCTACCGCGTGCTCAAGACCTTGCAGCAACTGGCCGAAGTCTTTGGCGAAGAAAGGCCTGTGGCCGTTTGCCGCGAGATAAGCAAGCTGCACGAGGAGACAGTGAGGGGCTCGCTGGCCGAGGCCATTGCCCATTTTACGGAGCATGAGCCAAAGGGCGAGTTTGTGATTGTGCTTGGCCCGAGTGAGACCGAAAAACAGCGCAAAAACTCCAAGTTCCAGAATTCCCAACGCGAGAATTAAAGAAATAAATCAGTATCCCATAATTTTAGATTCATAACCCTTAACAATTACCACAAAATGAAAAAGCTATTCTACATTTTTGTCGCAGCTTTGATGGTTTTTACATCATGCGACGGCTTGTTTAATAAAAAGAACAACGACAACGATGCCTATAAGGATTCGCTTAATCGTGTGCTGAGCGAGAAAGATGCCGAGATCAACCAGTTGCTGGGCACAGTAAACGAGGTGCAGGAAGGTTTGCGCCAGATTACTGCCGCTCAGGGCCGTGTGAGCGAGCTCAAGAGCGAGGGCGGAGCTTCTTCTGTAGAGAGCATCCGCGAGGAGATGGTATTTATTCAGCGCACAATGGACCTCAATCGCGACCGCATCACCGAACTCAAAAAGCAATTGCAGAACAATAATATCAATACCAAGAACCTGCGCCAGACAATCGAGTCGCTGCAGACCCAAATCGACGAAAAGGCAAAGCAGATAGAGACACTGCAGGCCGAAATAGAGCGATTGAACATCAAGGTGGCTGAGCAGGAAGTGGAAATCGGCAATCTCAATGCCGACAAGGCCAATCTGAACCGCGAGAACGACAATCTCGCCAAGGCCAACGAGTCAAAGGCTCAGACAATCTCAAAGCAGGACAAGGCTCTCAACCAGGCTTGGTATGTGTTCGGCACCAAGAGAGAACTGAAGGATCAGAACATCCTTAACTCTGGCGAGGTGCTCACTCAGAGCTTCAACCGCAATTATATGACCGAGATCGACATCCGCCAGGTGAAGTCTATCTATCTCGGCAGCAAGAGCGCCACATTGCTCACCAAGCATCCTGCCGGCTCTTACACCATTGAGCGCGACGACAGCAAGATGTGTACTCTGCGCATCACAGACTACAAGGCTTTCTGGAGCCTGAGCAAATATCTGGTTGTGCAGGTGAAATAATATTGCACGCCCACTATTCACACAAACCTTAACTATAGATGAAAGAATTTATCCTCTCTGAGGCTCGTGCCGAGACCGCGGTGCTGGTGGCTATTATCACTCCGCGACAGGACGAGCGCAAGACCAACGAATACCTCGACGAACTGGAATTTCTGGCAGAAACGGCGGGCGCTCACACCGTCAAGCGCTTTACCCAAAAGGCAGAGGGCCCAAACATCACAACCTATGTGGGCACCGGCAAACTGCAGGAGATACGTGCCTATATTGAGGCAGAAGAAGAGGCCGACAGAGAGGTAGGTATGGTGATTTTTGACGATGAACTCTCGGCGCGCCAGCTTCGCAATATTGAAAAGGAACTGAAAATCAAGATACTTGACCGCACAACGCTCATACTCGATATCTTTGCGATGAGAGCGCAGACTGCCAACGCCAAGACTCAGGTGGAATTGGCGCAATATCGATATATGCTACCCCGTCTGCAGCGCCTTTGGACTCACCTCGAGCGTCAGGGCGGTGGTTCGGGCTCGGGTGGCGGCAAGGGCTCGGTAGGTCTGCGCGGTCCGGGCGAGACACAGCTCGAGATGGACCGCCGAATCATCCTCAACCGCATGTCGTTGCTCAAGAAACGACTGGCGGAGATTGACAAGCAAAAGACCACTCAGCGCCAGAATCGCGGCCGCATGGTCAGGGTGGCGCTCGTGGGCTATACCAACGTGGGCAAATCTACCATGATGAACCTCATGGCGAAGAGCGAGGTCTTTGCGGAGAACAAATTGTTCGCTACCCTCGACACCACTGTGCGCAAGGTGACGGTGCAGAATCTGCCTTTCCTCCTGAGCGACACTGTGGGCTTCATACGCAAACTGCCTACCGACCTTGTGGAGTCGTTTAAGTCAACGCTGGACGAGGTGCGCGAGGCTGATTTGCTGGTGCATGTGGTCGATGTCAGCCATCCCGACTTTGAGGAACAGATGACCGTGGTCGATAAGACCTTGGGCGACCTTGAGTGCGCCGACAAGCCCCGCCTTATAGTATTTAATAAGGTAGATGCATATACCTATGTGCAAAAAGACGCCGACGACCTTACTCCTGCCACTCGCGAGAACTGGACGATGGAGGAACTGCAGCAGTCGTGGATTGCAAAGCTCGGCAAGGATTGTCTGTTTATGAGCGCCATTACCCGCGAGGGCATCGAACGATTCCGCCTCGAGCTCTATCAACGTGTGCGCCAGCTTCATGTGCAGCGCTTCCCATATAACGATTTTCTCTATCCGCTGGCCGAGGATTTGGACTTTAGTCAGGACACAGAGAGCGAAGAATAGTTTTTTCAAAGCATAACAAAAGCAAACGCATGCGGGGGTCGATTCCTTGCATGCGTTTGCTTTTTATGATTTCCCGAGGTAAAGATTTTCTGTCGGTCGGGGAAAGTTTTGTTGCTGGTCGGGGAATTGCAGTTTGGCCGGAGGTTATTCTGTGGGCGCTGGGTTGTTTGCAGGTTGTGCGGGGCCGGAGGGAGGGGGTTGCGGGGCGGCGTGCTCTGCAG
>JAZUHM010000475.1:0-1768 GCA_045641725.1 Bacteroidaceae bacterium
GCTCTTGACCATTATTGCGGCGGTGGCAATGGCTCAGGCCTTGATATGGCCTCTTATCTTTGCTCCAGCCCTAAGCCTCGCGCTGATACCACTGACATGCATCGTGCTGCTCTGGATTTACTTCGGCCGCATTGAGCTGAGCATCATGTCGCTTTTGCCCGCAATCGCCATCTCCATCCCCATATACATTCTGAGTCCGGATTTCGCGCCGATGCTCACCGCCATGATATATTTATTTGGCAGCCTCACGGCAATTCCCGTCACCAGAAGCTATGTCCACAAATACACTTATGGCTCAGCCCCCAATGAGTCGACACTGAACAATATTGTTTCTACAGCAGTCATCGGCATGGTCTGCGCCGGAGGCCTTTTTCTGTCGCCTAACATCAAAGCATGGTACTTCCCCATAGTCTGCATCAATGCTATTGCGAGCATCACGGTGGCAAACTATTTCTTGGTGCCATTCCTGCTTCGCCGACTCACCATTCTCGAGGGAGAACCGCGCGAATATCCAGCCACACTCAAGCGCTGGGCATTGTCCATCTACTCTTTCGCCGCTTTCCTCATCGGCATCGGATTCTTTATCCCCACGATATTCATCTACAACCTCTTTGTCAAAGACCAGGCACGCCGCAGCAGATTTGTGCACGACTTCCTCTATAAATTCTCCAACTTCGTAATCAAGCGCGTGCCCGGCACCTCGTTCAAGTTGCTCAATCCCCACGGCGAGGACCTCCAGCGCCCCGCCCTGATTATCTGCAACCACCAGTCGCAGCTCGACCTTATGGCTATACTGGCCATGGGCAAGAGTGTCACAATCCTCACCAAGGACTGGGTGTGGCGCAATCCATTCTACGGCTACATCATCCGCACCTCGGAGTTCTATCCTGTGACCAACGGCATCGACAATTACCTCGACAACATGCGCGACATGATTCGCCGCGGCTATTCCATAGCAGTATTCCCCGAGGGCACACGTTCGGCCGCCGGCATACAGCGTTTCCACAAGGGAGCCTTTGTGCTTGCACAGCAGCTGGAGCTCGACATACTGCCTGTATATCTGCACGGATTCAACCATGTCTTGCCGCGCCACGACTTTATGCTGCGCAGCGGCAGCATGACGATGGAGATTGGCCAGCGAATGCCGGCTGCAGAGGTCATGGCCACGAGCAGCATGGAACTGCGCAAGACTTTCCACAAGCAGTATGTGCGCCACTTTGAACAGATGCGCCGCCTATACGAGACCTCAGAATACTTCCTGCCTTTTGTGAGATACAAATACCTCTATAAAGGCTTTGACATCGAGCTGCAGGTGCAGCGCACCCTCAACAACGGCAAGGAGCTCGCCTCGGAGATAGACCGCGACTTCAGCAGCGTTGAGAGCTACAGCATCGAGGAAAACGGCTATGGCGAAACGGCCTTGCTCTATGCCCTCACCCACCCCAACATCGAGATCTACGCGGAGTTTACCGACCCCGACAAACTGCAAGTCGCTACTCAACTGCAGGGTCTGCCACCCAACCTCCACCTATCACAAGCCTACAACCTCCCATACCTATGAACATAGTAATAATCGGCAGCGGACTGAGTGGCCTGTCGTGCGCTGTCGTTCTTGCCAAAAACGGCCACCAGGTGACTGTGCTCGAAAAAGAGGCCGTCATCGGCGGATGCCTGCAATGCTTCAAGCGCAAAGGGGTTAAGTTTGAGACCGGCATGCACTTTATCGGCAGTGCAGCAGAGGGCCAGACCCTTAATAAATATATGCGCT
>JAZUHM010000476.1:0-3284 GCA_045641725.1 Bacteroidaceae bacterium
CACTAAGTCGTGCAGAAAACATACCTGTCATCACCATACATTATTTATTTATAATGCAAAAGTACATCTTTTTATAATAATTACCGCAAAAAATCATCATTTTTTTTCAAAACACCACACTAATATGCAAATAAAGTTGCCCACAAACATTTTTTCGGCCTTTTTTAACCTTTTATATAATAATAAAAGCGTATATTTGCATTTAATAATCACACACGCATTTATGAACAAAACACTTATTTCAATATTTGCCCTTCTGGCCTTGATGGTCACCAACTGCTTTGCTCAGGGCGAAAGTTTTATCAACACAGCAGAACTGCAAACCCGCATCGACTGGCAGCGCGACCAGATTGGCGGCGACAAACGCGACTCGAAGAGCGGCTTCAAAGGCAGATACCTCAACCTTATTCTCAAGGGCGACATCACCGACAATATTTCCTACGCCTATCGCCAGCGTTTCAGCAAGCCATTTGGCACCGGCAAGTTTTTTGACGCCACCGACTGGCTATATCTCACATGGAAAGCCACCGATAAACTCGCCATCTCGGGCGGTAAGGAAATCGTAGCGCTCGGCGGGTTTGAATACGACTATGCTCCTATCGACGTATATGGCGCCACAGAATTCTGGAACAACATACCTTGCTACCAGTTTGGCGGAAGCGTCGCATACAGCGTGTCGAGCCACGACCAGCTCACCGCGCAGCTGGTGCAAAGCCCATTCCGCAACGACTCCACCGACCTCTATGCCTACAACCTCCGCTGGAACGGCAATCACGGCGCACTGTCCACCATCTGGTCTGTCAGCATGCTGGAATATCAGCCCGGCAAATACATCAACTACATCGTTTTGGGCAATCAGTTTGACTTTGGCAAGGGCCACATCATCATCGACTATCAGAATCGCTACGCCAAAGGCAATGGCACTGCGTTCTTCGGCGACTTTACCCTCAACACCGAAATCCATGTCCAGCCCACAAAGCAAGTCAACGTCTTTGCAAAATACGCCATCGACCAAAACCTGCGCAACAAGGGCGACTACTGCGTCTTTGCAGGCACCAAGCAGCACCACGCCGGCATTGGCGTAGAATATTTCCCACTCAAAGGCCGCAAGGACTTGCGCCTGCACGCCAACGCCTACCACACTTGGGGCAAGAACACCAACCCCGCAGGCACCAATCAAGACAAGCAGACAACCTTTAACCTCGGCCTGACATGGAAGGCCGACCTGCTCAACATACGCAAGCTCATTAAGAAATAATCACATACACAAAAACTCACGAAAATTCTCAAAAACAACTTATAGTCAGCCCTATACACATGAAGAAAGAAATCATATCAGGCATTATTTGCCTTATTATTCTCGGCGCAATCTTCGGATATCTTGGCAGCACAATGGGAGTCGCCAACATGATGAACACAATCATGAAGACGGCCTTTGACCTGCTCATCAACACATGCTTCTTCCTCATGGCTGTGTGCGTGATTACCGGTGCGCTGGGCAAGATTCTCACAAACTTCGGCGTGGTCAAACTGCTCGAGATCTTGCTGCGTCCGCTGATGAAACCGCTGTTCAATCTGCCGGGCACTGCTTCGCTCGGAGCCTGCCTGACTTTCCTAAGCGACAATCCCGCCATCATCACTCTGGCCCACGACAATAAATTCGCGCGCTTCTTCCGCAAATATCAGCTCGTATCGCTCACCAACTTCGGCACAGCCTTCGGCATGGGCCTGCTGGTGATCGTATATATGATTGGCCAGGGCTTTACCACGGCGCCATTCGTCGGTTTGTTCGGAGCTTTTTGCGGCTGCATCGTATCTACACGCCTCATGCAGCTGTTTACTTGCCGCAAACACCCTGAATACAAAAAGGAAATGGCTATCGAAGTGCTCAACGATGAGCAAATAGAAGCCATCCAGGAGTCGCACGGCCAGAAATCGCTGCTCATGCGCATACTCGACTCGATACTCGACGGCGGCAAGGCCGGTGTGGAAATAGGATTGGCCATCATACCGGGAGTATTGGTCATCAGTACCACCGTGATGATACTGACTTTCGGCAAGACCGGCGGAGAGTTTACCGGAGCGGCCTACGAGGGCGTTGAGATACTGCCTTATCTCGCAGAAAAATGCAGCATTGTCTTTGAGTGGCTCTTTGGTTTCACCGACTCGCACCTCATTGCATTCCCCATCACAGCGCTCGGAGCCGTGGGCGCCGCCCTTGGTCTTGTGCCTAATTTCGTCAGCCATGGCTGGATTGACGACAATGCCATCGCCGTGTTCACCGCAATCGGCATGTGCTGGAGCGGCTATCTCTCTACCCACACCGCCATGCTCGACTCGCTGGGCTATCGCCACCTCACCAGCAAAGCCATTGCAGCCCACACAGTGGGAGGCCTCGTGGCCGGCATCGTAGCGCACTGGACCTGGGTGCTGGTAGATTTGCTCGCGTCAAATTTTGCTTAACACCCGCGTTCACCCGCAGAGCCACCACGCCAATATCGCGCCCCTACATTATTTAATATATAGTAAGCCGCCAACCCCCTAGGCCCTTGCGCCTGAGACACACTAAAAACTGAAACATGTCAGAACAAGATATCATAAATGCATTGCAGAGCATGCAAAAGTGGAAAGACGAAAATCTGCCACCCACCGACTGCCCGCAAGACTACATCACACACATTATCAGCGAAGTAGCTCCCAAGGCTGAGGAACTTGGCATGCACGCCGAGCAGCACGAACTGCAGGAACTGGCCATACAGTTGGGCTATCCCGACGACTACAAACGACTGAAGAAACTGCTGCAAGACTCAGAGGCATCCTGCGAGATGGTTTTCCAGACATTTGCGCTGCCCATACGCTCCATGCTCGACGAAATGGGGCTGGACTACGAGTTTCAATGCCGCATGAAATCGGTATATAGCATCTGGCGCAAGATGCGAAACAAAAAGACAGAGTTTGACGATGTTTACGACCTGTTTGCCACACGCATCATCTACCGGCCCAAGGACACCATCGAGCCACTGCCTTTTGCTCCCGCAAACGAGATAGAGCTCAACCCCGAGACAGCTGCTGTAAAGCAATATCAACTCAGCCAGATGGACCCAGAGAAATTCTGGTGCTGGCGGATGTACACCGTCATCTCCATGCTCTACCGCATACACCCCGACCGCATACGCGACTGGATCACCCACCCCAAGAAATCGGGCTACCAGGCCCTGCAGCTAACCGTCATGGGCCCCGACTGCAACTGGATAGAGATACAGGTTCGCTCTGAGCGCATGAAC
>JAZUHM010000477.1:0-3490 GCA_045641725.1 Bacteroidaceae bacterium
ATTTGTAAAACTTTCGCATATCTCATAATTACCACTCTACTGGGCCAATACCACGCAGACCTTGTCTTGGAAACTGCGGCCTTCGGCGGAGTTGAGTATGCCCTGATTGAAGATTGCAAAGGCCAGGCGATGACCATTGGCGGCGGTGACATAGCCGGCCAGGGTGCTGACCTTGCGCACTGTGCCGGTCTTGGCACGCACATTGTTATAGGCTGGCGTGCCATGCATGCGGCTCTTGAGGGTGCCGTCAACACCAGCAATGGGCAACGACGGATAGAGGTAGTCGTAGATGCGCGGTGTCTGCCACACATATCGCAGCAGGCGCACCACCAAATGCGGGGTAAGGTAGTTGTAGAGCGACAATCCGCTGCCGTCGGCCACGGCATAGAGGTCGGGGTTGAGGCTCAGGCTACGAATAAAATCATACTCCTTGCTGGCAGACCTGCGCCAGCTGGCATAAGACTCGGTGCCGCTGCCAAGCTGATAGAACAGCGATTCGGCATACAGGTTGTCGGATGCCTTCATCATGTGGGTGAGCATCTGGCTGATAGAATGGCTGCGCTCACACATGATGTTGAGGTTCATGCCTATGGCCCTGCTGCGCGAGTAGGTGGTGGGGTGACTGATGCCCTCGGCAGTGAGGCGCTGCATAAACTTGTCCATAAAAATGTCTTTGCCCTCGTAGAGCAGCGGGGTGAGCGTGGCCTCCTTATCGTCCCAGCACCATCCCTCGCCCCATTTAAGGGTGTCCTTAAACGACACGTCGGCATAGATGCGGCCGTCGATGCGGTAGATATTGTCATCCTTGAGCGACTGCACAAAGGCTGCCATGTCATCGGCACCAAAGAGCGGATCAAAGCCACCCTTGATATAGACATCGCCGTGCAACACCGAGTCCTGCACCTCGCCGGTGGTGTAGAGGCCTGTGGTAAACATGTGTTTGCCGCCCAGATAATTGAGAGCCGTGGTGGAGGTCAGCAGTTTCATCACCGATGCGGGGCGCATCAGCTGCTGGCTGTTGTAGTCGTAGATTACCGAGTCGGCATCAAGGTCAAACACCATGATGCCCACCTGCGAGCGACCGAACATAGGCGACTGCAGCAGGTTGTCGATGCCCACACTGATGTTTTCGGGCCACTCGAGCTGCACCTCCATCACCGAGTCGGTGTCTTCCACAAAGTCCATCGTGTCGCACACCACCACAGTGTCGGCGGCGGCCAGAGTCGCCTGCCCCTGAGTGATGGCAAGACCGGGTGCGGCCCATGCCGCACTATGCAGACTTGCAAAGCAAACAAGTCCGAAAATGCTCAAAAAAAGCGAAAAAAGTCTGAGATTAGTATGTTTTTTAGTCATGGTGAGTGCAAATTTAATAAATTTAGGCCAAATAAACAGCAATTGTGAGAAAATAAACATAACTTTGCATTAGGAATCCGTATTATAGCCCAACAATTTAAAAAACACACATCATGATACGCAAATTTGATTTTCTTGTGATTGGTTCAGGCGTAGCAGGCATGTCGTTTGCCCTGCAGGTGGCCAATGCCCATAAAGGCAAGGTGGCTCTGGTCTGCAAAACCACAATAGACGAAGCCAACACCGCCAAAGCTCAGGGCGGTATTGCCTCAGTGACCAACCTCGAAGTCGATAACTTTGACAAGCACATTCAAGACACGATGATAGCCGGCGACTACATAAGCGATCCCGCTGCCGTAGAGCAGGTAGTCAAGAATGCCCCGGCCGGCATTGAGCGCCTGGTGAACTGGGGCGTCAACTTCGACCGCAAGGAAGACGGCACCTTTGACCTCCATCGCGAGGGCGGACACTCAGAATTCCGCATCCTGCACCACGCCGACGACTCAGGCTTTGAAATCCAGCGCGGACTGATAGAAGCCGTGCGCAAAAACCCCAATATCAAGGTTCTGGAGAATCATTTTGCCGTAGAAATCATCACCCAGCACCATCTGGGCGTAGAGGTCAACCGCCACACCACCGACATAGAATGCTATGGCGCCTATATCCTCGACCCCGACACAGGCAAGGTAGATACCTTCCTGTCTAAGGTGACCCTGCTCGCCACCGGCGGCATCGGCGCCGTTTACAGCACCACCACCAACCCAGAGATTGCCACCGGCGACGGCATCGCCATGGCCTATCGCGCCAAAGCCACTGTGCAGGACATGGAATTTGTGCAGTTCCACCCCACGGCGCTCTATCATCCGGGCGAGACCCATCCGGCATATCTCATCACCGAGGCCATGCGTGGCTACGGCGGCATCCTGCGCCTGCCAAACGGCGAGGAATTCATGCAGAAATACGACAAGCGACTCTCGCTCGCTCCACGCGACATCGTGGCCCGCGCCATCGACAAGGAGATGAAGATCCATGGCCTCGACCACGTCTGCCTCGACGTGACCCACAAAGACCCCGAGCAGACCAAGGCCCACTTCCCCAACATCTACGCCAAGTGTCTGTCCATCGGCATCGACATCACCAAAGACTATATCCCGGTCACTCCATGCGCCCACTACCTGTGTGGCGGCATCAAGGTTGACCTCAATGCCGAGAGCAGCATCCACCGCCTCTATGCCGTGGGCGAATGCAGCTGCACCGGTCTGCATGGAGGCAACCGTCTGGCCAGCAACTCGCTCATTGAAGCCGTGGTCTATGCCGACGCCGCCGCCAAGCACGTGCTCGAAGTGATAGACAACTACAAATTCAACACCAAGGTGCCCGAATGGAACGACGAGGGCACTATGACCAACGAGGAGAAGGTGCTCGTGGCACAAGACATGCGCGAAGTGGCACAGACCATGAGCAACTATGTGGGCATTGTGCGCAGCGACCTGCGCCTGCACCGCGCCTGGGTGCGCCTCGACCTGCTCTATGAAGAGACAGAAGAACTCTTTAAGCGCGTAAAAGCCACCCGCGACATCTGCGAGCTCCGCAACGCCATCAATGTGGGCTATCTCGTCACCCGACAGGCCATCGAGCGCAAGGAAAGCCGCGGCCTGCACTACACACTCGACTACCCCAAGCACGCCTACGACTATAAAGATAAGGAATAGGCCCGCCGCCCCATCACACATCACGAATCAACAATAATTACTCACACCTATAACAGACCACAACACCATGAACAAGATTAAAGAAATATTTGGAATCGAATATCCGGTAATAGCAGGCGGTATGGCCTATTGCAGCGGTTGGAAACTGGCTGCAGCAGTGAGCAATGCCGGCGGCCCCGGCCTGATTGCTGCAGGCCCCATGACCCCCGACGAACTCCGCGAAAACATACACAACCTCAAGGCCGCCACTACCAAGCCCTGGGGCATCAACCTGCCACTGAGATACCCGCAGATCGACCTGCTTATCGATATGATTATCGAAGAAGGCTGCCCTATCGTATTTACCTCAGCCGGCAGCCCTAAGAAATATACTGCCCGCTTCCACGAGGCCAAGTCGGAGGCCAAGCGGGCTTAGGAAGACAAGG
>JAZUHM010000478.1:0-10775 GCA_045641725.1 Bacteroidaceae bacterium
TCACACCGGTGTGAACGATTGTTCACAGCGCTATGAACAATTGTTCACAGCGCTGTGAACGGAATTTAGTGCGCACTTCTGTTTTTGGAGGGCGAAGTTTGTGATTGCCGGTGCGTATTTCGGGCCAAAATAATTTTCACAATTTTATAATAAATAGGGCTGTATTCAATTGTATTAAAACATTTTTTAGTAATTTTGCATACCGAAATGAATTTCGAGATAAAAAACTAATACATTATTTAATATATAAAGACCGTTATGGCAGAATCTAATTATCCTTTTTTGGTTTTCTCTGGTAGTTGCACAGAGTATCTGACTGCTAAGATTTGTGAGCATCTCAACATGCCGATGGGCAAACTTGGCGTCACTCGTTTTTCTGATGGTGAGTTTGAAATCTGTTTTGAAGAGAGCATCCGTGGCCGCGATGTTTTTCTGGTGCAGTCAACATTCCCAACATCTGACAATCTGATGGAGCTTCTCCTGATGATTGATGCAGCCAAGAGAGCCAGCGCCAAGACTATCAATGCTGTAATTCCTTATTTCGGATGGGCTCGTCAGGACCGCAAGAGCAAGCCAAGAGTGAGCATCGGCGCTAAGCTTGTGGCCGATTTGCTGAGTGTGGCAGGTGTGACCTCTGTGACCACCATGGACCTCCACGCCGACCAGGAGCAGGGCTTCTTTAATGTGCCGGTTAACCACTTGTATGCGTCATCTATCATGCTGCCATACATCCAGAGCCTGCAGTTGAAAAACCTGTGCATCGCTTCGCCTGACGTTGGCGGTAGCAAGCGCGCCAGTGCCTACGCCAAGTATTTCGGCTGCCCACTGGTGATGTGCAACAAGTCAAGAGTCAAGGCCAATGAGGTTGCAACCATGCAGGTGATTGGCGACGTTAAGGGCTATGATGTTGTCATCATTGACGACATGGTTGACACCGCGGGCTCTATCACCAAGGCTGCCCAGCTGCTCAAAGATCAGGGTGCCAACTCTGTAAGAGCCATTGCCAGCCACTGCATCATGAGCGGTCCTGCCGACGAGAGAGTTGAAAACTCGCCATTGGTAGAAATGGTGTTCACCGACTCTATTCCTTACAAGGGCACTTGCAAGAAGGTTAAGCAGCTCAGCATTGCCGGTTTGTTTGCCGAGACCCTCAGAAGAATGATCAACCACGAGAGCATCTCTACACAATATTATATGTAAATATTATCGCATATTCTATACAACTCCCAAGACCTTTGGCAGGTTTTGGGAGTTTTTTGTTTTCAAAATATTGCCATGTAAAAAGATTGTATTATATTTGCGCTAATATATACTCATAACTATGAAGACAAACATCAAAATTATTGTGGCCATAGCGCTGATTATGTGCAGCATGGCCAGCATGGCGCAGGTCAAAGTGAATCTCACTCCCAGACCTATGGAGATAAAAGAAGGCAAAGGCACTTACACTTTGCCACAGGGTGTAACAATCTGTACTACAGGCATGAATGAGGCCAACAAGGCCGAGGCCGCCAAGTTTGTCGATGCACTAAACAAGGCCACCGACCTCAACGCAAGCCTCAGCACCGATAAAAAGTGCAACATCACCATGGCCATCGACGCCAACTGCGCAGAAGAAGGCTATAAACTTGAAATCAAAGCCAACGGCATCAAGGTAAAAGCCGCCACACCTAAGGGTTTCTTCTATGCATTTCAGTCAATCAAGAAGATGCTGCCGGCCAATGTGATGGCAGGAGTGAAGGACGCCAGCGTCACAACGTACCCGCTGCCAGTAGTGAGCATCAACGACGAGCCAAGATTCGGCTATCGCGGCTTTATGCTCGACGTAAGCCGCCATTTCTTCACTGTAGAAGAGGTAAAGCGCATGATTGATATCATGGCAGCCTACAAGATGAACGTGTTCCACTGGCACCTGACCGACGATCAGGGCTGGCGCGCCGAAATCAAGAAATATCCTAACCTCACCAAGATTGGCAGCGTAAGCCAAAACTGCCGTGTGACCGACATGAAAGAGGGCACCTACTGGACAAACAAGCCATACGGCCCTAACTTCTACACCCAGGAGCAGATGCGCGAAGTAGTGCGCTATGCAGCCGAGCGCCACATCGAGGTTTTGCCAGAGGTTGACATGCCAGGTCATTTCGTGGCAGCCATGGCCTCGTATCCAGAGTTTAGCTGCACACCCCGCGGCCAGCACAATGTGCTCACCCATCAGGGCGGCGTGTGGGACGACGTGCTCAACGTGGGCAATCCCAAGGCCGTACAGTTTGCCAAAGATATTCTGGCGGAACTGTGCGACATATTCCCCTACCCCTACATCCACATCGGTGGCGACGAATGCCCCACATCGGCATGGGAGAAAAACGCCCAGTGCCAGGAACTCTATAAAAGCCTTGGCGTAGATTCCTACCGCAAGCTGCAGAGCCATTTCATCAAGGATATCAGCCAGTTTGTGGAGACCAAAGGCAAGCATCTCATCGTATGGAACGAGAGCGTGACTGCTGAGGGCGCCGACCTTGACCTCATTCGCCAGAGTGGCGCCACCGTCATGTCGTGGCACCCATGCCAGAAGGGCGCTCGCATGGCTGCTGAGCTCGGTCTCAACACTATCGTGACTGAGTACCACTCGGCCAACGGCGGCTACTATATCAACCGTCGCCAGAGCAAAGACCCAGGCGAGCCTGACGGCGCAGGCCATGGCGACGACACCGTAGAGGGCTGCTACAACTACGTGCCAGTGCCAGACGACGTGCCCGCCGAACTCACAAAGTACTACAAGGGCATTCAGGCCACCTTCTGGACAGAATGGGTGAGCAATCGCGAATATCTGGAGTATCTCGCTTTGCCACGCCTCATAGCAGTGGCAGAGGCTGCATGGACTCCGCAGGCCAAGAAAGACTTTGAAGATTTCAAGGCTCGCATCAAGGCCGACACAAAGATGCTCGACTACAACGGCTACAACTACGGCCGCCACATGTGGAAGACTGAAAAATAAAATAAATAATACCAACTGACCATGAACAGACTAATCATTATCCTGCTGACAGCCTTCTGCCTCGCTTCGTTTGCAGAACTAAAAGCAGAAAACAGAGAACAGATTGCCAAAATCGGTGCCGCAGTGGGCAAAAAGGGAAAGTTTAAATACTGGACCAAAGACAGCAAGCCGCTTGCCGAGCTCAAAGCCTTTGTGGCCGACGTGACAAACAAGAAGAGCCCCAACTACGTTAAGCCCGAGGAGCGCATCGCCGTGTTTGACCTCGATGGCACCTTGGTGTGCGAGACCGCCCCATCCTATTTTGAGTGGATGATGTATCTGTATCGCGTGTTTGACGACAAGTCGTTCAAGCCAACCGCCAGTCAGCGCCAGACTGCCTCTATCATTAAGGATGCCGTATATAAGCGCGCCGTGCCTGGCGACATGATGAAGACCGAGGCCATTGCGCAAAACGAGGTCTTTGCCAACATGACCCCAGAGCAATACAAAGACTATGTAGAGATGTTTATGAAGGAGCCTGTAGAGGGCATGAAAAACCTGCGCTGGGGCGAGGCCATCTATCTGCCGATGGCAGAGATTGTGGGCTATCTCGCCGCCAACGACTTCCGCACCTATGTAGTGTCGGGCAGCGAGCGACAGGTCACCCGAGTATATGCCACCGGCGCCATGGCTTTTGAGCCAAGCCACATCATCGGTTCAGATGCCTATACCCGCGCTTCGGCTCAAGGCACCAAGGAGGGCTGGGACTACGCTTTCACCCCTACCGACGAGATTCTGCGCGGCGAGATGTATGTCAAAAACCTCAAGATGAATAAGGTGAACGCTATCTACCGCGAAATCGGCGTGCAGCCCATCCTGGCTTTTGGCAATAGTTCGGGTGATTTCAGCATGTTTGAATACACCACTGGTCGCAACTCTAAGCCAAGCAAGGCATTCTGCGTACTGGCAGATGACACCGAGCGAGAGTTTGGCAATCCCGACAAAGCCGCAAAGATGAAGGCAACCTGCGAACAGCATCGTTGGACAACTATCTCTATGAAAGATGACTTTGAGACCATCTACGGCCACAAGGTAAAAGTGAGCAAATAACCCGCCCCGAATAAAACACAAAAGCCTGATTACTACGACTTCGTACCAACAAAATGCGCCCCAACGGATTGTTGGAGCGCATTTTTGCTAGGAAACTATATACCTGTTGTCACCTATATTATATTTTTATTTCAATCCCGAATTAATTCGGGACAGAAAAACGGGGACAACACATATATATAGACTCCTTTTGCTATTAAGAATACAGTCAATTCCAAAGGCTAATACTTGCGAGGGCCGAAGATGCGGGTGCCTACCCTAACCATGTTGCTGCCCTCTTCTATCGCAATGGGATAATCGTCGCTCATGCCATAGGAACGAATGCAGAACTCGGCATTGTCGGCAAAGTACTCAGCCTTGATTTCATCGAAAAAAGTGCGGGCTGTGGCAAAGTCTTGCCTGATGCGCTGTTCGTCGTCGGTATTGGTGGCCATGCACATAAGGCCGCAGATCCTCACGCCTGCCATCTGGCGCCATTCACCGCTTCGAAGCATCTCGCGGCATTCGTCAAGCGTAAAACCAAACTTTGTTTCCTCGGCTGCCACATGTATCTGCAAGAGACAGTCTATTACTCGATTATTCTTGAGCGCCTGCTTATTGAGCTCGGCAAGCAGCTTGGGCGAATCCATGCCATGCACAAGCGAGATATACGGCGCGATATATTTAACCTTGTTTGTCTGCAAATGGCCGATAAAGTGCCACTTGATGTCCTTGGGCATTGTTTCGGCCTTGAGACGCAGTTCCTGCACCAAATTTTCGCCAAAGATGCGCTGCCCCACGTTGTACGCCTCCATCAAATCCTCGTTGGGGTGGTATTTGGAGACAGCCACCAGGGTCACGCCCTCAGGAATGGAATCCCTGACAGATATAAGATTATTGCCAATAGACATAACGATTGTTTATTAAGATTCCACGGCGCGACAATGCATTGATTATCACGCCGCGGCCAAAGGTTTGCTATTCTGCCACCTGGTGTTCAAACACATCCATGATGGCGGTCTCGGTGATAGAGGTGATGGTGTAATCTGCCACCGACGAGCTCATATACTCCTCGGTATTTGCCAATGCCGACTTAAAGTCCTTGGCACGAACATAGATATTCAGATTTGCCTTCTTCTCCTTGCCTGCGCTCTCGTCGATTGTAACTATGGCAATTTTCACCTTATACCAATATCCGTCTTCGGGATTATGCGAATCTACCAGTTCGTTGGCATCGCAATTCTTGATGCCCACGATATTGAGTTCGCCATACACACGCAGTTCCTCCAGGATGCGTGCCTCTGCCTCGGTAAAGTTGATTGCATCTACGAGATAGAGTTCCTTCACTTGCTTTTGCATTCCATCGTCAAGTGTGCGCTTGAGCGACACTTTTACTTCAAGCCATTTTCCTATCATAATGTCTGTCTTTATACTGTTTTATCGTTAGTAGGTGCAAAATTAAGTCTTTTATGACTAATGCGTGCCACTTTGGGCAAGATTTTTTCATAGGTGCGTCAAATATCTGTCAGCCGCCGTATGCCGTCACGGCCTCAACGGCAAGGTTGACATAGACCTGCGGCACCCTGTTGATTTGCAGAATCGTCTTGTCTTCGTCCGACAACGTAAACTTCTGCGGAGCGCCACTGCCTGCAGCACGCAGCCGGGCGGCCTCTTTATAATATTTCACCGCCAGAGCCATTTCGCCATTGGCCAAGGCAGCATGACCGCCACACATATAGTCCTCCGGCTCTGCCGAGGCAATGCTCAACAGCTTACGATAGTTCCTCAAGGCCTGTTCGGCATCGCCCTCGTTCAACTGGCACCACGCCAACAAACGGCAAACACGCTCCTGACCAGGATTTTTATAATCCTCCTCCATAAGTATGTCAAGGGCCTCTTCCGTTCTGCCAATGCTGCTAAGGGCCAAGGCATAGGAGTACAAATCAAGAGCCTCGCTCTCCTCCTCAGCCAAATGCTCGTAGATAGAGACCGCCTTGCTGTAGTCGCCCACAGCAGCATAGCAGCCTGCCATTACAACCTGCACATCGTCTGACAATTCAGCACCCTCGCCCAATTGCTCAAAGCAGTTGATCGCAGCGGCATTGTCGCCAATTGCGGCATAACACACCACCCTTAGCATCAAGGTGTCGTAGTAAAAAGACACCACATCCGACATCGTCTCTGCCATCTGGATAGCATGTCTGAAGAGGTGCTGACGATAAGCCTCGTCAAGCATCAAAAGGAAATCATACCTGCCATACCGTATCATCAGCAGCGGGCTGTCGGCGCAAATCATATTCGGCACAGCCTTAAAAGGATTGCCCTCCACATCGTCTGCCAGCTTAATCATAAACAAGCGATACAGGTCCTGCAGATACTGATTGGCATAGGCCAGACACCCATCCACCTCACCCTCAAAGCCAAGTGAGGAGTAGCGGTCCACAAAACTATCCACAAACCCGTCGCGAGCCAAATCCACCTGCATGCCCTCCATCTGCTGCTCAATAAACCGGTGCATCTCGGCCGGCATCTGCTTCAGCGCAAACAGTAGCGAATACTTGTCCGACGGACACACATTAGGGTCAATCTGCACAAACGAGACAAACTTCTCATCCACCTGCCCCACCTCGGCATTGTCGCCAAAGGGCCTCACCCAGTTGCGCACCTCACCAAAAAACGGGAACGACTTAACCCTGCAAAAATTAGCGAAATACATGTCCAGCCCCATCAGCTGGTTCTCCGATACCGAATGCAGCCTGTCGTGCAGTTTCTCAAGCAACTTGTCGTCCATACCCAGAGGCAGGTCGCCGTCCTCGTCTTCCAGCAAGTCCTGCAGCTGCCCCGGTTCCATCTTGTTCTGCACATTCATAAAAAGCGGCAGCACATCGTTCTCCATCTGCTTGCGGATGCGCTTGGTATTATAAGTATTATACAGCAATATCTGCACCAAAGCCCAGGTGGTTGACATATCGTCGAGGAAATCAAACATCTCGTAGGGCGCAGCCACCCCCAGGCGCACCTTGTGATGCATGGCCACCAGCGCCACGCCCACAATAGCGCGACACCTCACCATCTCGTCGTCAGCCCCAAACAGCCACACCAGCTGCTGCACCTTGGCATCGTCGTAATAATACAAGGCCGACAGCGTGAGCGCAGCCACCATCCACGCACGCTCATCAGCACTGAGCCCCCCCGACTCAAACAACCGCGACAAAGCCTCGCGACCCTGTTCGTCCAACTGCGGCTGCACCCATATAGCATCAAACAGATCGTTGACCCTCCGGGCGCGCTCACTACCACCGTGAGACGCAGAGCCAACAATCTCGTCAAAAAGCCCCATGCCTTCGTCCACCATCAGCGGCTCAATATAATCAGATAATCTACGCGAGAGCTTGTCAAAAGTCCTCACCTTGGCATAGTACACCGACGAGGCCGACCTTATGCCAGAGGCACGCTTGCAGTTGTCGGCCACGGCCAGAGTGCGCACCATCAGGTTGCGATAGACCACAGCCCTACCATCGTCGGCCATGCCGTCGGCAAAATACTTGATCATCAGCCCATAGGCATCCTCTATGCGGGTCAGCTCGTCCATAAGCACCCAGTCCTGCAGGTCACACACCTCGCCTTTAAGCATGGCGATGGCGTCATTCAACCGACCACCAGCCAACAGACTGACAACAGAATTATAAGAATCGAGATAAGATTGCATTCTATTTTGAGTTAAGATTTAAAATTGATATAAGAAATCTGGGAATTTGAAATTACAGTTAGGGAATTAACCTCCGCAAATTTCGTAAAAAATTATGAAACAGGCAAAAGAGGACGTCGTTTTTTGTGATAAGAAGAAAATGTATTTACATGCACTATAGCAAAGGACATACTCCTCACATCAGAACATAAAGACAATTATTAGTCCGCTAAAACAAATGACGTGATCGAGTAGTCTCCTCTCCTGATTGCCAAAAAGGGCAGCATAACGGCTCAATTACAGTGCTTTGTTTAACGAAATATATTTGAAAAACTGTGTTTCAAAAAAAAGTGTTGATTATCTTATAATTCTACCTCGACAAAAAAACAAAGACAACCGAGTAGTGTCAAGAATATAAGCAATAGCCAATGAACCTATTACGGAAACAACAACAGTCAAAACCGTATATATTATGAGACAACTATTAGACAACGCAAAACAAGCAAAAAAAGTTTTTGCAAGCATCGTAAATATTGGATGAAACAGGAATATAGGCAAAGTATTTTTTCCAACAAAATCCACGAATTGCCATTTGCAAGCATATTTTTGCAACCATAACAATGCAGATATCATAGATACAGACATTACAACAGGATACAAAGTGTACCAGGATGCGAAATTACGAGAAACGCACATAGAATATGCCATAGTTAAAACAATAACAAAAAAGGCGAATGGGGTTGTTGGAAAAATTCGTTCAAACTCTATTTTACTTTTGCGAACCAAAACTCCCGCAAAATAAGCCATCGCCACACCAACATTTAATAATGGAGTAAAAAATGCGATTGCTAGCAATGCGGAAACAAATACATATAATCTGCATGAGTGAAACCATAAAAAAACTACATAATACACAGTTCCACAGATAAGCATTGAATGCAAATACCAATATGGTCCCACGGGATTAACGACCAACACCATAATTATATCTTGCAAGGAGTCTATTCCTGGAACATTGTTTACACTAACAAACTGAGCAACAAGTATATAAAATAACTCCATAACAACATATGGAACAAGTATACCTAACAAATACTTAGTAAATTGAACCTTCGTCTTATCAATATTCACGAGATATCCTGTAACAAACAAAAACAAAGGTACAACAAAACCGAGGATAGCCTGTTGAAACTCTGGATATTGCTCCTTAAGTGGTACAAGATGCACCATTATTACAAGCATTATTAATATGCATCGTATAAAATTAATCTTCATTTCTTTAATAAATTAGCGACCCATTCGTGAAAAATCCACCTTTTTAAAATTCCTGGTTTTATAATCACCCATATTATAAGTAGCAGTCAACGATATAGATTGAGAACTGGCATTCCGAATTTTGAAATTAAACGTACCAAAATTTGCAGTAGATTCCCGAAAACAATTAGTAATATTAACCCCATTCAAACAAAGCCCCCAGCGTTTATTCCTTGAAGTCCATTGCAATCTTGCATCAAGCATAAACAAAGGACTTATATCATATATTCCCGAAATATCTTTAGAGGAGAAAAACGGATTTAGAACAACATATAAATCATGTTGCCTTAGCAACTTCATAGAAACCACTCCAGACACTATTGCGACAACAACATTGCTATCAAAAGACAAATCGTTGTATTTTTCTCTCTTATCTTGACGATAGTTCACCACGAAATTTACATTTCCATTTAACCATTGTTCAACAGAATATTGCATCGTATAGTAAGCACCTATTGTCAGGCGGAAATCCTCATTCAAATCTTTCAAAATGACAACTGGACGTTCTTGTAACAAATAAGGTTGTCTCAAAATATACCCAGAATTATAATCAACATAAAAGCCTATAGTATTACAATCAGCATTGCGCCACGTCAACTCTGCCATATAATGAGAATATTCCTTGATTTTTGGATTCCCCCAAATCTCCACATAACAAGAAGTATAATTCACACAACCCAATGTTGTCCAATAATTAGGATAAACCAGATTTGAATTAAGTGTGGCCGTAAATGTATTCTGCTTGTTTGCTGTCCAACTTACGCAGCACGAAGGAAGCCAATCAACACCCTTGTGCTCTTCTACATTATGCCATTCTACAGAAATACAACTCTTCGCATTTAGCTTTCGTCCAATACGTTTTACATATTCCACATATGGGTGTATAATATGCTCACGGTAATTAACCATACCCAACGAGTCAAACAATGCGACGCCAGACATATCTGTGGATTGCTGACGACTGTTATTAAAATTAAACTGAGATTTAAAGCCATACGAGAATTGTCCAACCTTATCAAGCTGAAATTCTTTATTCATATCTATATGCCATTGGTTAATACGTTGTTTGCTGTTAGTACATATTCCCATGTTGGTTGAAAAAAGTTCTGTCTTCAAGGATTGTCTTAAATAATTACTATAATTTAAATATTGCACACTCAACGCAAAACCTAATGGCATCTTGTAACTCACATCAACATTATGAAAACGACATTCTCCATTACTTTTCTGCTGCGAGCAAAATATGCCGGTACTAGAGTTGCAGTCATTATTATTCAGCAACTCACCTTCATAAGATATTTCCAACTCATGCTTTTCAGCAAATGAATAATCTGCAGCTACTCTCCACGAATTCTTTCTTGTCCAAAGTTTGCTTTTTGTTTCCTCGTTATATTCCAGATATCCCGTATATGGATGCACAGCATTGATTTTCCGAAAAGAATAATTGTCTCCGCACTCATATACATATAAAGCATCAGCAGAAATTTTGCCCTTTGTCACTTGCAAATTACCACTCACATTCCCAAACATATATTTATTTTGCTGCAACGAAGCTCGAACTTGAGCCGTTGACCGATTTATGTTTCCTGATTTTTTTGTGACTATATTAACTACTAACAACCCATCACCATGAGACATTGCAAATGGCTCAAATAATATATCTATCTTCTCAATTTCCTTTGCAGAGACATTTCTTAGTCTCTCTTTTAG
>JAZUHM010000479.1:0-8802 GCA_045641725.1 Bacteroidaceae bacterium
TAAGACCGCTTGGCCTCCGACTTTGGGAGATATAGGGACGATAGTTGGGCTTGGTCGGGAGTGGTTGAGACATTGGTATTGTCTCTTTATCTCCTCTTTATCTCCCTTTTGTCTTCCCTATAACTCCTTAAAAACAACTCCCTTAAAATTTATTGCAACGCTCAAAAAAGTTGATGTCCTCAAGCTCTTTCTTGAGCTGTGCTTCTTCGGCGTCGGTGATATTCTGGAATGGAGTGCGGTTGAGGCCCATGTCGAGGCCGATGAGTTTCATGATGCGCTTGCCGCCAACGATATTGCCGCGGAAGTGGCAGATTACGTCAATCACATCCTGAGCAAAGTTCTGCAGTTCGCGAGCCTTCTCGAGATCGCCTTCCTGCCAAGCGTCAAGAATTGAGGTGAGCACCTTGCCATTGTAGTTGGTGGTGCCGCCGATGCCGCCCTGTGCGCCGCCCATTGCAAGGCAGGGCAGGATAGTCTCATCCTGACCGTGGAGCATGTCGTATTTGCCGTTTTTGTAGCGGCGGCAGCGGTTGTACTCATAGAGACTCTCAAAGGTATATTTGATGCCGGCGAGGTTTGGAATGCGGCCGCTCTCGTCAACAGTCTTGAGGAAGTCGTACATCGAGAGGAACGCGCCATTGAAGGCCGGTATGTGGTAGAAGTAGAAAGGCAGTTGTGGAGCGCCAGCGGCAATCTCCTCGCAGTATTTCACGAGCTCCTCTACGCGGTTGATTTTGGGGAATGGAGTAGCCATAGCACCGATGCCCCATGCACCGATTTCCTGGGCGTGCTGTGCCAGACGCTTGCTGCTCTTGACGCAGGTGCTGCCCACATGAACGATCACCTTGAATGGCTCGCCCTTGGTGGTCTTGACCTCGGCAGCAGCCTTCACCCACGCTTCGGCCAGAGTCTTGCGCTCGTCTTCGGTGAGCATATAGCCCTCGCCAGAAGAACCGTTGATAAATACGCCCTTGAGGCCGTTGCGTGCCAGCAGGGCTGCATATTGAGGAATAATGTCGCAATTGATTTCGCCCTCCTTGTTAAACGGAGTAAATGGCGCGTCGATAAGACCTTTGATCTTTTCCATAATTATATAGTTGTTTTTAGATTATTATCCTTATTATAATATATTATCGTGCAAATATAATCAAAAACATTTAGAACCTGCCTCAAAAAGGGGCGAATTATTGCAAACGAGGGCACAAAGAAGGCCGCAGACCCCGAGTTTGGGGACCGCGGCCTTTAATTATCTGATTTTTTATTGAGATTTTGGATATGGCGGGGAGATGCCGTTCTTATGCTATGGGCGAGAGGTGGCGGTGGTGGGAATCCACACGTCCATTTTGCCTGCGGCGCGATTGTCCCAAAGGAAATACGGGATGAATTTCAGAGGACTGCCATTGGCATCGGTAGAGTAGATGACGGTGGCGCCGCCAAAGAAATCGGGGTCGTATACCGGTGTATAGGTGGCGTCGGGAGAGAGGACTGCGTTGGCAATGTCGGGATTGTCAACCTCCTCCAGGCAATAGATGACGGGACCTCGCTGAATGGCTCTGCGACCTTCGTCTGCCTTGACGCGAGGGTCGGCGCTCATTACCTCCACCGGCATGTCGAGGGTGAGCTCCAGGCGGTCATCCTTGCGCCATTTGCGGCTTAATGTCACAAATCCGTCCTTTGCTGCGGCTTTAAGTGGCTTGCCATTCACGCGGAGACTATATTTCTTGCACCAACCAGGGATGTAAATCTTCAGGTCAAATTTGCAGGCTTTCTCCGGATTCAGTGTGATTGTGGCATTGCCCTCCCAAGGGTAGTTGGTCTGGGTGCTTACTGCCACCTTGGTGTCGTTGACCTTGACCTGCGTGCTGCTGCCGATCAGAGTGTTGATAGTGAGCGAGTTGTTGCCCTCGCCATAGATATAGCCGCCTATGGACGGCACGAAGCGAGAGATGTTCGACGGACAGCAGGCGGTGCCGTACCAGGGCTGGCGGTGGTGCTTGCCTTCAGAGGATAGAGGGTTGACGTAGAAGAATAGGTCGGCGCTCTGCGACATGCCCGCCATAGCGCCGTTGTAGAGGCACTTCTCCATGATGTCGAGGTATTTGCCATTGCCAAAGAGCGAGTTCATTCTGTGGTTCCAGAAAATCATGCCGATAGAGGCACAGGTCTCGCAATAAGCCTCTTTGTTTGGCAGGTAGAAATCTTCCTCAAAACCCTCGTTGTGGCCAGACGAACCAATGCCGCCTGTGATGTACATCTTGGTCTCGACGAGATCCTTCCATGCATGCTGCAGGGCACCAAGATAAGCGGTGTCGCTCGATGCCACAGAGTAGTCGGCCATGCCAGTCATCTGGTACATCGCTCTCACGGCGTGACCAGTGATCTTGCGCACGTCTTTTGCCGGAACTTCGTCCATGAAATATGCTGGATTCTGTATTGTCCATTGGCCCTTTTGTTGCCCGCGCTCTTCCAGCAGGAAGTGGGCAAGCTCGAGATGGCGCTTGTCGCCAGTGATGCGATAGAGTTTCACCAGCGCCAGTTCTATCTCCTGATGTCCTGGCACCCAGTCTTTCTTGCCGGGGCCGAAATTATGGCAGAGATAGTTTGCAAAGCCAATGCCCACGTTGAGCAGCGTGCGCTTGCCGGTGGCGTTGTAGTAGGCAATACCGGCCTCGATGAGGTGGCCGCCGCAGTACATCTCGTGCATGCTCATGTCTGTCCACTTCTTGTCGGGGTGCGCCACCTGATAATAGGTGTTGATATAGCCGTCGTCTTGCTGCGCGGCAGCAATGATGCTGATGATGGAGTCAACTTCGTGCTCCATCTGCGGATTGGCATTGTTTTGGAGGGAGTAGGCAATGCCCTCAAGCATCTTGTAGAGATCGGAGTCGTCAAAAAACATGCCTTGGAACTTGCCCTCGGTCATGCCCGCAGCGATGCGGAAGTTGTTGACGCGCGCCGTCTTGGTGGTGCAGTAGGATAGGCACGATGGCAGTGTGACGCTGGCGTGGGTCTTGAGCCTTGGCTGCCAGAAGTTGTCGGAAATCTTTACTCTTGAGAAATCTACAGGCACCGCCTTGCGCTCCACCTGAGCGTTGGCACAAAGAGTGCTTATTATAATAAATAAGGTAATGAGGCGCTTCATGTTTGGTCGTAGGGTGATAGTGTTAGATGCTGTAGAAATTCTTGTTGACAGGTGGTGCTGTTAGTTGCTTCCGATGATTATGTTATAGACGGCGATTACGTCGGATGTGTTGACCTGATCGTCGCCGTTCACATTGGCGCGGGTGCGGTTGATGCCTGATTTCTCACCGTTGATGATGAAGTTGTAGATTGACACAACGTCGGTGGCGTTGATGAGTCCGTCGCCGTTGACGTCGCCCAGATCTACGGTGCTGAGGTCTGCTATTCTGTGATAGAGTTTCCAATAGCCGTCTTTCTGATATTTAGGCATGGCGCTGGCCTGAACAAACAGGGTCGCGCGGTCAAAGATGGTGCTGCCGCCGCCAATGGTGGCAAACATGTCTTCTGGTTCGCGTGTGCCGATGAATGCTGGTGGCACTGTGGCGCGAGAGATCACCTTGTTGAGGCTTGAGCAGCCGAGGAAGATGTGGTCGCTCACAGTGATTATGCTTGCTGGCAGGTCAACTCTGGTGATGTTTTTGCAGTTGACGAGGGCAAACTGGTTGATGAAGGTGGCAGTAGATGGCACCACCACAACCTTGAGCTCCTGGTTGTTTTGGCCAATGAACTTAGAGAAATATGTGGGGTTGGCCATTTCGTTGAAGAAATTGGTCTCGACATAGCGGTCAATCTTATCGACATAGGTTGTCTTGAGGGCGTTGCAGTTGTAGAAGGCGCTCTCGCCGATGGTCATGGCCTTGGTGTTGGAGAATCGGATGCTCTGGAGGCTCTTGCAGTCGCGGAAGCAGTATGCGCCAATGCCGACCATAGATGTAGGGATGGTGATGTCGGCCAGCACATCGTCAAATGCGAAGCAGTAGTTCTGAATGCTGGCCAAAGATGCCGGCAGGGTGATGTTTTTGAGGCTGACGCAGTTTGCAAAGCCATATTCGTCGATCATGCTGAGTTTAGAGGGCAGGGTGATGGTCTTGAGGTCCCTGCAGTAGCGGAAGGTTGACTTGTCGATGAGGTAGAGGCCGTTTGGCAGAGTGACCTTGTCGAGGGTCTTGCAGTCATAGAAGGCACGCTCATCCATGCGGGAGAGCAGACTGCCGGTGCTGAATTCTACGCGCTGCATATACTTGGACTCTTCAAAGGCGCGGTCGCCGATGGTGGTCACGCTGGCAGGGATGATGGTCTTCTGCAGATGGCGCATGCAGTAGAGTGCATAGCGCTCAATTTCATCTACGTTATAAGTCTTGCCGTAGGTGACGGTGGCAGGCAGGTTGACGATGCCAGAATACTCATATCGGCTTGTCTCGGTTGGATAATAAGGGTCGTTGCCGTATCCCATGCTGGTCACCGACATGGTCTTGCGCTCGGTAGGGGTGTAGTAGATGCTGCCGACGTAGGTAGGGGTGATTTCGCTTACGGTCACAAAGATTGTCTTGTAGTGAGATGATTTATTTCTCTGCTCAAGTCGGATGACTGCCGTGCCGGTTGTGCCGGCAGTGATTTTGCCGCTGCTGTTTACGGAAGCCACGCTTGAGTTGTTGCTGCTGAAGCTGATGTCGGAACTGCTGAGGCCTTCCATGATTTCGATTTTGTATTCTTCTCCTGGCTTGAGCATGACGTTGCGGCGCGAAACGAGGATGCCATCATCCCAGAATGCCGGTTTCTCCTTGGTGCTGGCCACGCCGTTGAGGGTGAAGAGGCCCCAGAACGAGTGATTCTGGTATGTCTTGAGCGCTGCGTCGGGCACCACGATGTTGACTTTGTTGGTGGTAAAGAGGTCTACCATTTCGCGGATGTCGCGAGAGCCGACAAAGAGGGGTGGATTGGCGTTGCTGATGGTGACTTTGGTGAGGGCGTCGCAATCCTTGAAGATGTGGTCGCTCACGATATTGACGCTTGCAGGAATGGTGACGCTCTTGATGCTTCTGCCGCCCGAGAATGCATATTGGTTGATATATGTGGTGGTGGCAGGGATGTTGGCGTCAGTGATTTCGGTGGTGCCGGAATAGAGGTGCTGCGCCACGGTGAGCGGGTTAGAGAATTTGTTGGCGAAGTTGCACTGTGCCCAGATGGCCAGGTCGCTGATGGTGACTTTTTTGAGGCCGCAGTCGTAGAAGGCGCTCTCGCCGATGGTGATAGGCTTGGCGGGCTTCAGGGTTATGTTGGCCAGGGCGGGGCAGGCATTGAAGCACTGCGCGCCGATGCCCTCGAGCGAGGCTGGAGTGACCATGTTGGTAAGGTTGTCGCAGCCCATGTAGGCGTAGTCCTGGATGGCCGCCATCTTGGCAGGCAGGGTCACGGTCTTGAGCGATTTGCACTGCGAGAAGGCATATTCGTCGATCAGGGTGAGGTTCTGCGAATAGGTGATGCTGCGCAGCGAGTCGTTGAGCATAAAGGCTTTTTTGCCAATGGTGACGATATTGTTTGGTAATACGAGGTTGTCGAGCACGTCGCAGTTGTAGCACATGCGGTCGCTGACGTAGGTCATGCCCGTTGAGAGTGTGAGGTCGCTCATGCCGACGCAGTCTTCAAAGATGGAGACGCCGACATTCTTGACGGTGTTGGGCAGGGTGACATAGTTGAGCATTGAGCACTTCTTGAAGGCGCTTTCGCGGATGGTGTGGAGCTTGCTGCCGGTGGCGAAAGTGACGCGCACCATCTTCTCGGAGCGTTCAAAGGCGTGCTCGTTGATAATCTCCACGGTGTTAGGCACAACTACCATCTGGAGGTCCTTCATGCGGTAGAATGCGTACTTGCCAATCTGGGTGACGGTATAGTTCTTGCCCTTATAAGGGATTACGTCAGGAATGCTGACGGTGGCGGAATACTCGTTGCGATCGGCGTCAACGGTGTAGCTGCTCTCAATCTCAAGGCCCATGTTGGTCACCTTGAGGTGGGTAGGCTCGCCGTCGATAGGCAGGTAGTAGATGTTGCCCACATAGATGTACTCGTTGTTGCTCACGGTCACTACGCACTTGGCTGGCGCAGTGATGCTGCTCAGCGTGCCTGAGCTTGGACGGCAAGTAATCACGGCTGTACCTTCGCTCACGGCTTTAATATAGCCCCAGTTGTCAACCGTGGCAACGCTAGAGTTGCTTGATGACCAGCTGAATGACATGTAGTCAGAGGTAGGTGCAGTGGCTTTAAGAGTAGCGCTCTCGCCTGGTTTGAGGAGCTGTGAGTAGTAGTCGAGCCCGATTTCTGGCTGTGTGACAGTCACTCGGCACGTAGCCACCTTCTTCTTGTTCCATGAGTAGGCGCTGATGGTGCAGGTGCCCTTTGACAGGGCCGTTATTACGCCGCTGGAGTTGACAGAAGCAACAAATTTGTCGCTTGATCCCCATGTCACATCCTGGCATGCAGTGGCAGGTGCAACGGTGGCGTGGATCTGTGTTGAGCTACCCTTTTGTATGCGGAGGGTAGTGGTGTTGAGCGTCACGGAAGATACGTCCTGCACGGTGACGTTGCAAGTGGCCTTCAAATCATTGGATGTGGTGACAGTAATAGTGCAGGTGCCGGCAGCTTTGGGGGTGACGGTGCCGTCGCTGGCCACGGTGGCTACAGCATCGTTAGACGAGGTCCAGCTTACAACATTATTGGCTGTGACTGGAGTCATGCTGGTAGTGATCTTTTGGGTGGTGGTGCCTGCCCATAGCGACAGTGTTGTGTTGGACAACTTGATATCGGAAGGCACGGGAGACGCAATCTTGAAATACTTGTCCCAGTTGTTGTAGTAATAAGTGTCGGTACGGCTGCCATTGGTGAGTATAAGTATGCGGTCGTTGGCGGTGGTGGTGCAGTTTGGAAACAAATCTTCTGTAGAGATATTTGGCGCCATGATGGCATTGCTGATAACTTGTTTCAACGAGTTGCAACCGTCAAATGCGTTGTAGATTGAGGTCAGTGTGGAGGGGAGTGTGACTCTTGTCAGAGTCGTACAGTTTAAAAATGCCTCAATGCCGATGGAGGTTACAGGGGAGGTGTTGATGGTAAAGCTTCTCAGGGCTTGGTCGTTGGCGAATGCCTTTCTGCCGATTGAGGTCAGGCCTGTAGGCAGAGTTACGCTCGTCAGTTGGCTGTTGTCTGCGAACACGCCCTCTGGGAAATCAGTTACCAGGGTTTTGCTAAGGTCAATGCTTGTAAGTTTAGTATTTTTGAACGAATAGTTGTTGAGTTTCTCTAATGTTGAGGGGAATGAAAACGAAGTGATTCCGCATCCGGAGAATGCATATCTGCCAATAGACACGAGAGGCATTCCGGCAAAATTATAATCCAACTTGCTGCAGTTTGCGAATGTGCTTTCTGCGATGGTGCGGACTGTCTTCTTCTCGAAATATAGTGTTGTGAGCGATGTGCAGCCGTTGAAAGCATAATTGCCAATAGAGGTAATCTCTGCGGAATAGAAGCTGGCTTCCTCCAGGCTTGTGCATTCTGAGAATGCGCTGATTCCAATGCCGGTCAGCGCTGGACTGTAGGACTTGAATTTCCTGAGCTTTGTCAAGCCTGCAAAGGTTTGGGCTCCAATAGCTTTGGTTTTGGAGATTGCTGAAAATACAACTTCTTCGATGTTTGACATGCCTTTCAGGGTGGTGCTGCTCATGCTCATGTTGGCATCAAAAGTTACTTTGATTGCGCCCGTACATCCCAGAAAGGCGTCTGAGTTAATATAAGTGATAGTGTTTGGAATGTAAAATTCCGTAGCCTTGCTGCAGTTTAGGAAGGCGTCTTTGCCAATGTTGTTGACAGTGTAAGATTCGCTCTTGTATGTGATGGTACTTGGAATATATATACTGGGGTAACCCTTGTAATCTGGGTCTTGTACCAGCTGTGCAGTCTTTTTGCTCGTGTCGAGCTTGTATGTGAATGCTTGGTAGGTGAATTGCTGGTTGTAGGTGTCGGCCATGGCATTGGGGCAGACAAACACAGCGGCCATGAGAGTCATGACAGAAAAGAGGAATCGGGAAAAGTTTTTCATATAACAGAGTTTTTGTTTCGGTAGATTAAAACATGCAGCGCCCAGCGCCGCGCAAGGGGACTAAGCCCAATTTGTGGGCAAAGGTAATTATAATCTTCAAAATGGCAAAATTTTTTGCCACCTTAATCCCTTGACTCCTTACCTTATTATATATTGTTAGTGTCTGGTGAAAATTTTCAAATCGTTTGCAAGAGATTAGATTTCAAATCGTTGTGCCTATTTTTCAAAAAAAGGCTTACTTTTGAGCAGTCAGCCTGCAAAAGTGCTCGCATTTGAGTCGCCTGCTCCCCTAGGCGAGGGGAGCTGTCGCGAAGCGACTGAGGGGTCGATAGCATAATTTGTTGCTATTCAGTCATTCGTACTTGTTGGACCTCCGTACCCCTCCGGCTCTTCGAGCCACCTCCCCTCCTCAGGGGAGGAGACGACTCAATCACAGTATTTTTATTGGACACTAATAGTCCAAAACCTACTCGTCTGACAGCCCAATCACCACAATTAGCAGCGCCCTAAAAAGATTTTTTCGCACCATAAAAATTACGAACTTCGAGATAAATTCTGTTCACACCGCTGTGAACGAACGTTCATAGCGCTGTGAACAATCGTCCACACCGCTGTGAACAATTGTTCACAGCGCTGTGAACAAAAATAAGCGCGCATTTCGATGAAATAAGGGCGAATTTTGTGGCTCCCAA
>JAZUHM010000480.1:0-9556 GCA_045641725.1 Bacteroidaceae bacterium
CGTGATTACCATCAGCGGCATTGCGCTGTCGGTGTTGAGCAAGGGCGGCGGCGACGATTCTGGGCGCAAGGGACTGAGCCTTAAACTGCCTTGGAAGGGCGTGCTCTGCGGCATCGGTGCCGGTGTGGGACAGGGCGTGGGCCTGGTGCTGAGCAAGGTGGGCATGGAGCATTATGCCGCATGCATACCTGACGGGGCCACCGATGTGGCTGATATGATGCCGTTTACTGCCACCATGATGAGGGCTTGCGCCGGACTGGTGGGCCTGTTTCTTATTCTGTGCCTCAAGGGTGAGGTGCGCCGCCTGCCTGCTGCCTTGAAGGACGGCAAGGGCATGCTTTGTACCGTGATAGCGTCGGTCACTGGCCCGTTTGTGGGCGTGTCGCTCTCGCTTATGGCCTTGCTCTATACGTCGGCTGGCGTGGCGCAGACCCTGATGTCGCTCACTCCGATATTCATTCTGTGGCCGTCGCATGTGTTCTTTCACCAGAAGATTACGGTGCGCGAAATCATCGGCGCCGTCATCTGCGTGTGCGGCGTGGCGCTATTCTTTGTGTGATAAAATTCTTGGATTATGAAAAATAAGGAATTCGACAGCATGATGCGCTTCCTCGAGGCGGTGGCTGCCAACAACAACAGGGCGTGGTTTCAGGAAAACAAGGCCTGGTATGACGATAGCCGCAAGTATTTCGAACAGCTGGTCGAGGGTCTGCTGGTCAGAATCAGGCAGTTTGACAACACGGTGGCCCATCTGGGCGTCAAGGACTGCACCTACCGCTTCTATCGCGACACCCGTTTCTCGCCCGACAAGGCCCCTTACAAGCGCCACTTCGGCGCGTATATCTGTTGCGGCGGGCGCAAGTCGTTGATGGGCGGCTATTATTTTCATCTGCAGCCCGGCGAGTGTATGCTGGCCAGCGGCACATGGTATCTGCCGTCAGACATACTCAAGGAGGTGCGCATGTCGGTGGTGGAGGACCTCTCTACCTTTCGCAGCATAGTGGAGGCCCCCGAATTCAAGGCCGTATATCCCGAGATGGGCATGGATTTCCTCAAGACCCTGCCCCGCGGCTTTGACAAGGACTTTGAGTGCCCCGACTACATTCGTCCGCGCATTTATGCCTGCATGAATAAGTTTGACGAGTCCCTCTTTGGTCGTCCCGACGCCCTCGACGAAATAGCCCGCCGCTTCCAGGTCGGCTATCCCTTTATAGATTTCATTAACGATACCATCGGCGATTATTCCGAGAGATAATAAAAAAGCCTGAGACTGCTGGAAATTCCATTGTCTCAGGCTTTTTTTGTTGTAAAATTATTGTGGTCAGTTAAAAAACGCTGTGATTGAGCCGTTTCCTCCCCTGTTTAGGGGCAAATCGCGTGAGAAGCGATTTGGGGAGGAGCCTTGATAGGCACAGTACCTTGAAATCTAATCTATTGCAAACAATTTGATTTTTTGAACCGGACACTAATATTATATAATGTATATAGAGTGCTTATTCTTCGTCGTTCTGCATGAGCATGCCGCCCTCAAATTTGCGGGAGTCGGCCTCTTCGCCTCTGGTTCCGTTTCGAGAACTTAGGGTGGGGTCGCTGGCGCATATAATGTGGCTTGGGGCGACGTTGAGTGCGTGGATTGCGGGGGCTATGTAGTGGCGCTTCATAGTGGTGGGCTGTTTATTCTACGAGAATTGTTTGTGATTTTCCGTTGCTGAGCCTTACGATGTAGAGACCCTTTGCCAGCGAAGTGCGAGAGCGGCCGTTGGTGTCGAATATTGCCACTGGCTGTGCGTCTTCTGCGGCTGCCGATTGCGCATAGGTGAGGTCGCTAAGCGCAATGTCGAAGTTTGGCGACTGTATGCCGCTGGCGGTTATGAAAGCACGGAACGGTTTGGTTGTGAAATAGCCGTTGATGCGGCTGAATGCGTTGTTCTTGATGTAGTAAGCGTTTGGCTCAACCGTCTTGGCGTTGGAGGTTGTTGCATAGTCGGGGTCACTCTCAGACTCAAAGACCGAAGTGCGCTGATAAACGCCCTTGAGCATCCAATTGCCGCAAGCGGTTTGTGGCATGTCACTCGGCGATGTGGGCTGCAGGTTGACGTTTGCGGCCTGTGCGCTGTATGTGCCCGTAGAGGTGCAGTAGATATACGGCGTGTTGGCCTGCGGATTGGTCACCTCGGTGAAAGTCATCAGTCCGTTCTGAGTGTCGATATCCTTGAGCGTGTAATAAGTGATTCCCTCCGGGCCCGTTGGTGCAAAAGGCAGACAAACCGTGCCGAAAGTGTTGCTCGCCCCGCGGTTGTACTCAATACGATCTACGGCAAAGCCGCTCTTAATCTCCAACGGCGCATCGTCGCTCAGTAGGTATGTGTTGTATTTGTTTATATCGCCAGTAATCTTTGCGGCATTCGAGATGTTGAGCTGGCCATTGTTGCTTTCAACAGCATAGCCTTTTGCGGAAGAAATTGTGCCACCATAGAGATTAACGGTGCCGGAATTGAAAGTGTAGATTGTTCGGTAATTGGTGTATGATGTTCCGCTGTTAGCTGAGTTTTTTATTTCTCCGCCATAAATGTTGACAGTTCCAGAATTATAAATTGTGCCGTATTGAGCTAATGCAGAGGCAATAGTACCTCCGCGGATGTTTAGCGTGCTATATTTAGGTACATTAATAATGTTGCATGTCTCTTTGTATTCCGCAGTGTGGTAAAAATCTCCGCTATGGATGTTGAGTGTCGCAGGATGTTCGTTATCACCATTTAATACAAGGATGAATTTGTTTGTTTCTGCTTCGGTTCTTTTAATTTCGCCTGGACCATAGATGTCCAAAGTACCTGTTATTTGCAAAGTATTTGATCTGACAGGACAGTTAATTGTATGGTTGTTGAGATTGAGGATGTAGTTATTGCTTTCGAACTTTATTTCTATGTTTGGCGCAATATCATTAATCAATCTGAATTCTGTTCCTTTTGCAGGTTTCTTGTCTATTTCTTGTTGCAGCTGTGCGGCGCTGGAAATCTCGATGACGTCGGCGCGGCATGTGGCGAAGGTGAGCAGCAGGAGCGTTAGGATGCTTAGTATTGTCTTCATGATGGGCCGTGTGGTTTAGTCGTGTTCTTTTTTGATGGCGGGCAAAATGACGTTTATGTACTCGTCTTCAAAATTTGGCGTGAAAATGCCTTTGCCGAGGCTGTCCTGTATTTCTTGCGGTGTCCAGAATCGGCCGTCGGCCAGTTCCTCGCGGTCGGGAGTGATCGGGCCGTCGTAGGTGGCGGTGTGTACAAAAACGAGTTCCTTTTCCTTGGCGCTCTCAAACACGTAGTGCTTGATGCGGGTAGGCTCGTAGTCGGTGATTCCAATCTCTTCCTCCACCTCGCGGCGCAGTGCTATGTCGATGCTCTCGCCCAAATCTACATGGCCGCCAACGGCTGTGTCCCATTTGCCGGGCTGTATGTCTTTCCACTCGGGGCGCTTTTGCAGGTAGAGGTCGCCCTGACTGTTGAATACGTGCAGATGCACCACAGGGTGGAGCTGCTTGCTTCCGCTGTGGGCTTCCTGGCGTGTGATTGCGCCGGTGATGTTGCCTTCTTCGTCAACGAGCGGCATGAGGCTGTCTTGTGGGTCTATCATAACGAGGTGGAGGGAAAAATGGTGAAGGTTTATGGCTCGAGGAGTGAACTGTCGCCGTAGCTCAGGAATCGGAAATCGTGGCTGAGGGCGTAGTCATATACTCGTTTCCAGTCGTCGCCGATTAGTGCCGAGACGAGCAGCAGCAATGTCGATTGCGGCATGTGAAAATTGGTGATTATGCGCTTTACTATGTGGTAGGTGTAGCCTGGCGCGATGATTATCTGCGTGGTGGTGTGGATGGTGTTTGTGTGGTGCTTGTCCATCCACTGCAGAATGGCGCTGAGGGCTGTGGCTGCGTCGGCGGGCTCTGCTGCGATGGAGTAGGGCAGCCATTGCTCGACGTGGAGCTGTTCTTCGCTGATGTCGGGGTTTTGCATTATCTTGCAGCCGATATAGTAGAGGCTCTCGAGAGTGCGCACCGACGTGGTGCCTACCGCTGTGCACTGTGCGCCGTGAGCGATGAGCCGCTCGATGGAGTGGCGTGTGACGTAGATGTATTCTGAGTGCATCTCGTGGTCTTCGATAAGCTCGCTCTTGACGGGTTTAAAGGTGCCGGCGCCAACGTGGAGCGTGACCTCGTCGCATTCTATCCCTTTGGCTGCGATTGTCTTGAAGACGTCGTCGGTGAAATGCAGTCCCGCTGTGGGCGCAGCCACCGAGCCGTCGATTTTGGAATAGACGGTCTGGTAGGTCTGCTTGTCGCTTTCTTCTGTTTCGCGGTTGAGATATGGGGGGATTGGGAGTTCGCCTACGGCTTCGAGGATCTCGGCAAACGACATCGTGCTGTCATTCCAACTAAAGCGCACAATGTTGCTTGTGGGAGTCTGGCCCGTGACTTCGGCGCTGAGCACTATTTCTTTGCCGTTGGTAGTGTGTATGGGCAAATGGAGCGCGCCGCTTTTCCATTTCTTCTTGTTTCCAATCAGACATTGCCACTCGCATTGCTCGCGCTGGTCAAAGATTAGCTGGTAGTCGTTTGGGGCGTGGGGCTCGAGACAGAATATCTCTATCAAGGCGCCCGTCTCCTTGCGGAAGTGGAGGCGCGCCTGTATTACCTTAGTATTATTATATACCAGTAAGGAGTCTGCGGGTAGAAAGTCTGCAATGTCTTTAAACACGTGTTCGCTGATGTCGCCTTTGCGATAGACCAGCAGCTTTGAGTGGTCGCGTTGCGGGAGAGGATAGCGGGCGATTCTCTCGGCGGGCAGGGTGTAGTTGTAGTCGCTGATATGTATTTGGCGAACTGTCACGAAACGCGTGTTTTTGGTTGTGTCAGGGTAAATCCTAAGCTCTTGCGGAGATTAGAGATATTTCTTCAAAACGGTGGTGTTGGCCTTCTCGTTGATGTGGCGGATGGCCTGCTCCTTAATCTGGCGAACACGCTCGCGGCTGAGGCCCATGGTCTGCGCAACCTCTTCGGCGGTTCTTTCAGGCTGGCCAATGCCAAAGAGCATGGTGAGCACCTTCTGCTCCTTTGGGGCGAGGCACTTGAGGGCCACGTTGAGGTCGGCTGCCAGCGACTCCTGCTCCATGCGGTCGTCGGTAGGGCGGTCGTTTTCGTAGGTCATGTTGTCGGCCATAGAGGTGGTCTCGTCGTTCTGGTAGGGGGTGTCAACAGAGATCTTCTTGCCTGTGCTTCCCATTGCGAGGGCCACTTTTTCTACGTCGGCCTCTACAATCTCGGCCAGTTCCTCTGGCGATGGCTCGCGCTGGTAGGTCTGTTCAAAATCTACCTTGGCCTTGTTGAGCTTGCTCTGGAAACCTACCTGGTTGAGGGGCATACGCACGATGCGGCTGTTTTCTGAGATAGCCTGCAGAATGCTCTGGCGAATCCACCACACGGCGTAAGAGATAAACTTGAAACCGCGGGTCTCGTCAAACTTCTCGGCAGCGCGGATGAGGCCGATATTGCCTTCGTCAATCAAATCGTTGAGCGAAAGGCCCTGATTGCTGTATTGCTTAGCCACGCTGACTACAAAACGGAGGTTGGCACAAACCAGCTTCTCCATTGCCCGGGTGTCGCCTTTGTGGATTTGCTGAGCTAAGATTACCTCTTCCTCTGTCGAAATCATAGGAATGCGGCTAACTTCGCTGAGATAACTACCGATGCCGGCTTCCTGACGATTTGTAATACCTTGTACGATTTTTAATTGACGCATGTGATTGGTTTTATGATGTTTAACGAAAAGTTTCTATCGAATCGAGCGGCTAAATTGCTGCCTTTTGGGGCTAAAATAGCAAAATAGTGCGCAAAATTAAAACTTTTTAATGGGACAACCAAGTTTTTATGGTGTTTTTCTGCGATTATTTGCGAAAAAATGTGCTTTTGTGGTAAAAATAGTGCGCAATGCGCTTTTTCGGCGCCAATTTTGCGCACAAGGGCAGGCCGGGTTGTGGTCTTAGTGCACGATTACCAGTGTGGCGCCGAAGCCGTATTCTTGGAAAGAGGCATCTTGCCAGTTGCAGCGGGGATATTTCTGCTTGAGCTCGGTGACGATGCGGTTGCGGAGCACGCCTTCGCCCTTGCCGTGGATGAAGACGATGCGCTTGCCCTTGATACGACTGCATTCCTGCATCTTCTTTCGGAAAACATCGAGCTGATATTCCAAGATATCGCCGCTGTTCATGCCGGCGGTGGTGTCGAGCAATTCGCTGGCGTGGAGGTCCACCACTTCATCGCCGTTGCCGGCATTGCGCTTGATTTTCTGCACATGTGGTTGGGCGGTGTCTTTCTTTTCGGGCACCTCGGTCTTTGCCAGAAGCACCTTGCGAGGGTCGCCCACCAGCTCGTCGTTTTTCAACAATGGGAAAGACAAGACTGGCGTGGTGAAAAACTCGTTGGGCAGGAAGAGATGGAGCTTGTAGAAGCGGGTCAGGTCGAGGCGGAGCTCGGCGCTGACAGGGGCTTTCAGCATAAAAGTGCGCTCTTCCTTGAAGAAAGTCATCTGGGTGCAGATGTGCTGCAACTCGTTGAGGTCCTGGCGGTTTACTGTCTCGATATAAACCTTGGTATTTGGCTCGGCGGTGTCGATGTGTCGCAGCATCCAGATGGCGTTTTCGCCGCTTAGAAACGTGAAATTGACTGTATAGTTAGAGTCGTTGACAAGATAGATGTCAAACTCGGTCTTGCTTAATTCTTTTACCTCAATAGGCTCAAAGCAGAGGTAGATATTCAGCTTGTCGCCGCCTTTGCGCTCGCTTACCTGCGGCTTAAAGGTCACGGGGCGGTCTGCAGGCTCAATTTCTTCGGGCTCTTGCAGAGGGGTTTTGCCATGAGGTGCTTTTGTGGCGGCTGTAGGTTTTTCTGTCGCCTTGCTGGTTGGCGCGATAGTCTGATTGCCGCCGGCCAGGCGCTTTTCCTGGTCGCTATCTACCACTACACAATTGCGTATCAGCACTGGCACGTCAAAGCCGTCCTCGTCTTCTACCAACACAATGTCGCGGCCCTGAAAGCCTGTGACCTTGCCGCCGCCTACAGCGTTGAGAAATCTTACTTTATCTCCTATTTGCATTTCTTATTAGCTAAAAAATTTCTTTGATTCGATTGGATTGGAATATATGCTGTAGAAAATATCCAGCAGTATGTCCATGTCGCAGATTTCCTCGTATTTGTAGAGTTGCTTGGCGCGATTCACAAACGTCTCTTTCTGTTCTGCGGTATAGAAGTCGCGATATTGGTCGCTGCCGTAGCGCAGGTCGTGGGCTATGTAGTTGTTGGGCGTCAGGTGGTAGGCAGAGCAGATGCGTTTGTCGAGCAGTGCGGCCACTTTGCGGTGATATTCGCCTGCGGTGCAGTCGATAAACGGCATCAGGTCGTCTTGAGTCACAAGGTCGCAGAAGGTTATGTGCACCTGGCCCTTTTGCTGCATTATGCCGGTGAGGATGCTGTTGAGGTCTTCGCCTGGTTTTTTGATATATTTGCCGGCGCGGCTCTGGTAGAGCTCCAGAGTCTTGAGCAGGTCGCACGACTCCCATTCGTAGCTGATACTAATGGGTACGATATTGAGCTCTGTCAGCGCTTTGATCTTATCGTCGGGGCAGCTCATGCCAAACATCTTGATGATGCCTTGGTCTGTGCGGTCAATGCCGTCTTTGGTGCGTCCGTTGCGCTGTGCTATCCAGATGGACTCGTGTTTTTCGGTCAAGGCATAGCGCAGATATTCGCTCAGGTGGAGCGATGACTTGTAGAATTCTCGGGCACTCATGCCGGGGCGCTCCACTTTAAACATCTTGTTGGACTTTCCTATGTCCGTCACGAGTTGTCCCTGCATCAGGTTGGCGCCAAAGGTTATCTCCGAGCTCTCGTGGCCGTTCTGGTAGAGGGCGTACTGCAGCAGACAGGCGTCGAGCATGATGTCGCGGTGGTTTGACACAAACATATACTTCTGCTGCGGATTGAGTTTCTCGAGGCCGTCATAGGTAAACGACGTCGTGCTGCGCTTGATGACCTGCTCGTTGGCGCATTTCATCACCTCGTATTGAAAATCGCTGATTTTGGTGTATTTGCGAATCTGCTGGCGCACCTCTTCTACGTTTTTATCGGGATAGACGTAGGATGCGAGCAGGGGGAATGAGGTGTTGTCGGCTATGCGCTGCATGGCGGCAGGAATCTCTTCCTCGTAATATGGACGGATATCGTCGAATTTTGGATTTTTCATCGGGAGGTGATGTTTGAGGGGTGCTTTACGGGTGTTTTTACTTGAGGTTTTGGTTTAGCCACTCTACAAACTCGCGTCGCCATTCGCGACACTCGGCAGTGCCTTTGATATCAGAGGCGCCAAAGCCGTGACCGCCGGTCTTATATTGGATATAGCGGTGGGGCGCAGCGGCGTCGTTGAGGGCGGCGTCGAGCAATTCTGAGTTGTGGTAGTGGACAATTGGATCGTCGGCGCAGTTTACGAGAAATACCGGCGGGCAGTCGGCGGGCACATGCATCTCAAGCGACAGGGCTTGGCGCAGCGACTCGTCGTTTTTGCCTCTTTCGCCCAGCAGAGCGCGCCGAGAGCGGGTGTGAGTGCAACTGTGGGTCATGCTGACCACGGGATAAAGCAGGGCGGCAAAGTCTGGGCGCAAGGATACTGCGCTGTGTATGCCGTGGGGGGCCAGATAGTCGGTGGCGGCGTGCTCTATGGCCGACATGGCGAGGTGGCCGCCGGCAGAGAATCCCATTGTGCCCACCCTGGATGGGTTGACAGAGTAGGTGGCGGCGTTCTCGCGCACCAGTTGTATGGCGCGCTGAATATCTTCCAGCATCTGCGGGTGCTGATGGCCGCCGAAAATCAATCGCGAGTGGGTGGCAAACGGAATATAGCCCTGCACTCTGTAGCGGAGCACGAATGCGGCTATGCCCAGTGTGTTGAGCCATTCGGCCACGAGGGTGCCTTCGGTCTTATAGTCGTGCCAGCAGTAGCTGCCTCCGGGACACACGATGATGCCCGCGCCGTTGTAGGCCGTCTGCTTGGGCAGATAGGCTGCCAGTGTGACACGGCTGCTGCGCACTGCGGTGTTGTCCCAGATGCGTGTGGTGACAATCTGCGCTGTGGCGGCGGGCAATTCGTGCGACTTTGACTTGGGCATCGGTGTGAGGCTGTGGGGGTGATTATTTGATGACCTTGTCGCCAAGAATCTTCTTTATCTCGTCGGTGGTGAGCTGGCGGTATTTGTTTTGCTCGTCGGCTTCAAAATCCACGGCGTAATATTCTTCGTCGTAGAAGGAGAGCTTGGAGTTGGTGTCGGGTGTGCATTCTACATATGTGCACTCCTGCAGGTTGAGCCCCTTGGCTTCGCACACTTGCTCGGCGAGGTATTTGCCGGCATAGGTCACGCTGGTGCCGGGGTTGTCCTGATACAGCTCGGTCACGATGATATAGTTCTTGCCCTCGACATTGCGGATCTTGAGTCCGCAGCTTGAGGGGAAAGTCGGATCGTA
>JAZUHM010000481.1:0-1636 GCA_045641725.1 Bacteroidaceae bacterium
CGCATTTAGTTTTTGTAAGAGCGCAAAACGACCCCCCCTAAAGCGCGCCGATTTTTCATTCTATTGCATAGCAATAAGCCGAAATAATGAAAAAACAGAGTTAAAATTTGTCAATATCGGAATATTGTGTTACATTTGCAGAGTAATTTGGGGTGTTGTGTAAAATTCGCTGCTCACCCAAGGCCGCGACCCCAGCCCGCCGCGCAACCCAAACACCACCCCGCCTCTATTGCGCGACACGTCGCGCAACCCAACCAAGAAAATAACATAAACATAACATAACTTACACATGGACACCAGTACAATCAAAATGAAGCTTATCTATCCGAAATGGAAGAAGCTTCCAGGCCAAACCACATTCAACCTGCCGCCCCATGGCCCTATCGCCTTTGCAGCATGTCTGCCCGAATACGTTGACGTGTCGTTTTGCGACGAAAACGTAGAGGAGCTCGACTTCAACGAGGAGTGCGACATCGTGGCCATCTCATCCATGCTCTCCACACAGATCAAGAGAGCCTGGGAGATTGCCGACGAATACCATCGCCGCGGCAAAAAGGTGATTGGCGGCGGCATCTCATGCATGCTCCACGCCGAGGAGTGTATGCTCCACTACGACAGCGTATTCCTGGGCGAGGCCGAGGGCCGCATGGAGCAGGTGCTTGAAGACTGGCGCAACGACAAGCTCAAGAAACTATACAACTACCTGGGCCAGCAGCCACCCATCGAGAGCGTAGGACCAGGCCGCCGCGACCTCTACAAGCGCGACCTCTACAACCACAAGGGCGTGCCTATGGTTGACCTCTTCCACGCCAGCCGCGGATGCCGCTTCAGCTGCTACCCATGCGCCGTGAGCTACCTCGGCGGTCGCAAGTTCCGTCCACGCCCTATCGACAAGGTGGTAGAAGACATGGCACAGATCGACAACAACCGCCTCTTTATCGTAGATAACTCGCTGGCACAGGACAAGGAGTGGGAGAAGGAACTCTTCCGCGCCATCGCACCGCTCAAAAAGAAGTGGATTAGCCACACCATAGAGGACGATCCCGAAATCCTCGACCTCGCAGCCAAGGCCGGCGCATGGTATGTATATCAGGCAGTCTATGACACCTCAGACTATATCAAGGAGCGCGTAAAACGATACCACGACTACGGCATCGGAGTTGAAGGCACCATCCTCTTAGGTCTTGACAACCAGACCGTTGACGACTGCAAGCGCCTCATAGACTTCCTTGGCGAAATAGACCTCGACCTCGCTGAGTTTACCATCATGACACCATTCCCCCACACCAAGCCATTCGACGACATGAAGCGCCAGGGCCGCATCTTCGACTTCGACTGGAACCACTACAACGCCGGACAGGTCGTATTCCAGCCCAAGCAGATGACACCCGAGCAGCTGCAGGACGTTTATGACTACGCATGGAAGGAATTCTACCGCGAGGAAACTCAGGAGTCAAAGATGTTCCGCCTCTTCTGCAACGTGGCCCTGCGCGAAATGGACGAGGGCACCTATCGCCCACGCGACCGCCGACTCATCAACAAGTCGTTTGGCCGCGATGTTAACCGCAAAATCCGCAACGTAAACAAGTAACCTCACTATGAAAGTATCACAAGAATATTACGACGAGATATTTGA
>JAZUHM010000482.1:0-12136 GCA_045641725.1 Bacteroidaceae bacterium
AGCTTTGCGGGCCGCATGCCATTGCCACCGCGCTATGCGTTTGGCTATTGGTGGAGCCGATATTGGAGCTATTCCGACAAGGATTTCCGCGACCTGATTTCCAACTTCAAGCGTTATGATATTCCGGTCGATGTGCTTGTGATCGATATGGACTGGCACCCTATCTCGGAGGCTGCCGGCGGCGGCTGGACAGGCTGGGACTGGAATGAGAATCTCTTTCCGGACTACAAGAAATTCCTGAAGTACCTCGACGATGAGGGCGTGAAGGCAACCATGAATCTGCACCCGGCCAGCGGCGTGCGCCCCTTTGAAAAGAAATACGACGAGTTTATCCGCCGCGCCGGCATCGCCAAGGGCGGCAATACAGAGTGGCTCGGCAGCGACAAGGCCTATGCCAAGGCAATTTTTGACACCTATCTCCACCCGTACATGGAAGACGGCGTGGATTTCTGGTGGCTCGATTGGCAGCAGGCGCTGTATGATCGCAATGTAAAGTCGCTCAACAATGTGTTCTGGTGCAACTACATGTTTTTCACCGATATGGAGCGCCACGGCAACAAGCGACCCATGCTCTATCACCGCTGGGGCGGACTGGGCAACCACCGCTACCAGGTGGGATTCTCGGGCGACGCCTATATCACATGGAAGAGCCTCGACTATTTGCCGTACTTCAACAGCACCGCGTCCAACGTGCTCTACGGCTATTGGAGCCACGACATCGGCGGCCACCAGAGCCGCACTTTCGGCACGCCCGTAGAACCGCAGCTCTACACTCGCGCCATGCAGATGGGCCAGTATCTGCCTATCATCCGCAGCCACTCTACCAAGGATGCGAGCCTCAACAAAGAGCCCTGGAGCTTTGAGCAAAAGACACAGCAGCGCCTGGCCGACGTGATTAAGGGACGCTATGCCCTTGTGCCCTACATCTACACCATGGCGCGCCAGGCCTATGAGACTTCGGTGTCGCTCTGCCGCCCATTGTACTACGACTATCCAGAGGCGAAGGAAGCCTATGATTTCAAGAACGAATACATGTTTGGCGACGACATGCTTATCGCGCCAATCACAGCACCCGTTGACTCAGCAGGCTATGCCACCCTCGCAGTGTGGCTCCCAGAGGGCGAATGGTTGGAATATACCACCGGCACAATGCTCAAAGGCGGCCAGACCCTCGAGCGCAGTTTCACTATGGACGAATATCCTGTCTATATCAAGGCCGGCAGCATCCTGCCTTACTACACCAATGCCAAGAATCTCAGCGGCAATAATCAGGCAATGACCGTCCGCATATTCCCCGGCGCCGACAAAGGCCAGTTTACACTCTATGAGGACAACGGCGAAGACCGCGACTATAAGAATGCGTACGCCACCACACCGCTTTCATACACTCGCAGCGGCAATACTCTGCGCGTGGAAATCGGCAAGCGCGCAGGTCAGTATGCCGACATGCCCGAGCGTCGTGCCTACAGCGTGGCCCTGCCTTGTCAGGCCGCTCCGAGCAGCGTCAAGGTCGATGGCAAGCCGGCGGAATTCGTTTACGACGGATTTAATCTCGAGGCTACCGTAAGTCTGGGCGAGATAGATTGCAGCAAGGGCGCTGTGGTAGAGATTGAGACCGCCGACAATATCAATCTGGCCGACGGCACCAAGGCTAAGTTCGCTCGCGTGAGCAATGCCATCGCAGAATACAAGAATGCCCGCGGCACCGGCTGGAGCACAAGCAACGCCCAGATGGTTTACACCCCGGCAATGGCATTTTTGGAGGCTGCCCCGATGCGCCTGACCTACAATCCGGGCCAGCAGGTCGAGACCATGCGCCAGTTCTACGAGTATTATTCAAAACTGGGCGACGTGCTGTTTGACCAGGTGCGAAATCCTATGTGGTTCAACCGCATGGCGCAGCTGATGAACGAGGGCTCTCTCTATATGGCCGACGTTAATAAAATGATAAAGACAGAAAATGGCGTGGGCTTCGATGTGAAGTACTATAACAACCGCAATATGCAGGGCGAAGCCGTGGCTACCGAGCATGTGGCCCAGATTAACCGCAGTTATGGCGGCAGTCCTGCCCAGGGCGTCGTGGCCGACGATTGGAGTCAGGTTATTACCGGCCAGTTTGTCCCAGAGAAATCCGGCAAAGTGCTGCTTACCATCTCGGGCGACGACGGCTACCGCCTTTTTATCGACGGCGAAAAACTGGCAGAGGACTGGGGCGACCACTCGGAGACCACTCGCACCAAGGTGTTTGAGGTTAAGGCCGGCCAGAAGTACGATATCCGCATCGAACACTACGACGACCGCGGCGGCGCAGCCCTCCGCTTTACCGCAGTGATGAGATAATTTGCCCCTGGCCCGATTATCCGATAGCTTCTACCGTGTCTATAGTTTCTATAGCCGCTATAGCCTCTATAGATTTCGGGGTTAAATATAAAATAAACAACAGAAAACTAAAATACTATGACAAAAAGAAAGACCGGCACAATCTGTGTGCAGGGCGGCTGGCAGCCCAAGAAGGGCGAGCCGCGCCAGGTGCCAGTATATCAGAGCACCACATTTAAATACGACAATAGCGAGCAGATGGCCCGCCTTTTCGATCTCAAGGACTCGGGCTATTTCTACACCCGCTTGCAAAACCCCACCAACGACGCCGTGGCAGCCAAGATTGCCGAGATGGAAGGCGGTGTGGCTGCGATGCTTACGTCCAGCGGTCAGGCCGCAAGTTTCTTCGCTGTGTTTAACATCTGCGAGGCCGGCGACCATTTTATCTCCAGCAACACAATCTACGGCGGCACCTACAACCTGTTTGGCGTCACCTTCAAGAAAATGGGCATCGAGTGCACCATGGTTGACCCGGAGATGACAGACGAGGAAATCCAGGCCCTTGTGCGCCCAAATACCAAGTGCTTCTTTGGCGAGACAATCTCCAATCCAGGTGGCAATGTGTTTGATATTGAGCGTTTTGCCAAGCTGGCGCACAAAAACGGCGTGCCTCTCATCGTGGACAACACCTTTGCCACTCCCGTCAACTGCCGCCCGTTTGAGTGGGGCGCAGATATCGTGACTCACAGCACCACCAAGTATATGGACGGCCACGCTACCGCAGTGGGCGGCGTGATTGTAGATAGCGGCAACTTCGACTGGATGGCTCACGCCGACAAGTTCCCCGGCATGTGCACTCCCGACGAGAGCTACCACGGCCTTACCTATGCCACAGCCTTTGGCAAGATGGCTTATATCACCAAGGCCACGGCGCAGCTCATGCGCGACCTCGGTTCTATCCAGAGTCCGCAGAATGCATTCTTGCTCAATATGGGCCTCGAGTCGCTCCATGTGCGTATGCAGCGCCATTGCGAAAATGCGCAGAAGGTGGCTGAGTTCCTTCACGACGAGCCGCGAGTGGGCTGGGTTAATTTTGCCGGCCTGCCCGACAATAAGTACTATCCTCTCGCCCAGAAATACCTGCCCAACGGCGGTTGCGGCGTGATTGCCTTTGGCTTGAAAGGCAGTCGCGAGGAGGCCATCCGCTTTATGGATGCGCTCAAGATGATAAGCATCGTTACCCATGTGGCCGACGCCAAGACCTGTGTGCTTCACCCCGCCAGCCACACCCATCGCCAGCTCACCGACGAGCAGTTGCGCGAGGCCGGCGTGGCTCCCGACCTTATCCGCCTCAGCGTGGGCCTGGAGGATATTGACGACATTCTTGAAGATATCAAGCAGGCTATGGACGCAGCGGGCATCCAGGCATAATGATCTCGATTCTAATACACGACCATCCGCAAGACATTACTCAGGAGGAGCTGGCGCAAGACCTGCTCCTCCTGCCGTCTTGGCGTCGCAGTCAGGCGCTGAAATACCATTTTTTGTCCGACCAGGTGCTCTGCGCCAAGGCCTATTTGTTGCTTTGCGAGGCTTTGCGCAGGGACTATGGCATTGCCGAGGCTCCCGCCTTTGACTACGGCGCCCAGGGCAAGCCCGTGCTGGTTGATTATCCCCATATACATTTTAATATAAGCCACACTCGCCACGGCGTGATGTGCGCGGTGGGCGACCATCCCGTGGGTTGCGACATCGAAGACATTCCGCCGCAGCTGGACCTCGACCTTTGTCGCTATTGCTTCAGTTCGCAAGAGGTTGAAGGCATTCTCACGAGCGAAAATCCCACCGTTGCTTTTACCCGCCTCTGGACACAAAAAGAGGCGCTGCTCAAACTCACCGGCGAGGGCCTCAACGACCATCTCCCCACGCTGCTCGCTACCGATGAGAGCCGCCGCGCGACCTTTACCACCGTGGAAAATCCCGCCCGCGGCTTTGTCTATACCGTTTGTCAGTACCAGCCTGACGCTCAAGACTGATTTTTCCGATTTTTTTATTGTTGTCCGGTAAAAATACTGCGATTGAGCCGCCAGCCCCGCGTGCTGACGGCATTTTTGTGCGGTTTTACATGATTTTTCCTCGTTTTTATTTTCAGTCACCGCCCGGTGACAAATTTGTCATCGGCCGGTGACTTCTGTGTCACCGCGCGGTGACTTTAAAGTCATCGGCCGGTGACTGAAAATTATGTCGCACAAAAATGCTGTTGTCACGAGGAAAATTTCAGAACAAACGCGCCGAAAAAATCCGCTCTGGACTTGTGAAATCGCCGTAAGATTTAACTAAAAATTCCACCAGAACTTACACTTCTAAAACTCGCCGAAGTTAGTCGGATTTGCAATGCGCAATGTCCTTTTTTGCCCAAAAATCGCTCAAAAAACTATGTTTTTGGTAAAATATTAGTCTTTTTTGTATGTTTTCACATAAAACAACATTTCAGAGGCCGCTTATTTGGAATATTGTGAGTATTTTTGCATCCTATATTATGTACGCTATGAAAATTCTGACTAAAATATTTGTTATTGCCATACTTTGTATGGGTGGCATAGGCATGGTTTCGTGCATTAGCAGCGAAGAGTCTTCCAGCAAGAAGACCGACAATAATTGCGCCATCAAGGAAGTGACCTTGGGCGGACTGCCGCGCTTGGTTAAAACCACCTCTACTGTCACAGGCAAAGACACGAGCTACTATGTCACTGTGGCTGGTAGCAGTTATCGCATGTATATTGACCAGATGACGATGGAGATTTACAACCCCGACTCGCTGCCGCTCAATACCCGCGCCGACAAGGTAGTCTTTACGGCCGTAACGGGCGACGGAACCATCTTCTATCGCAATGCGGCAGGCAAGGACACAATCTTTGCGAGCAAGGATACGATAGATTTCACCGAGCCGCGCTATTTCACATGCTATTCCACCGACGGCACTCAGAGCAAGACATATCGCATCAGCGTCAATGTCCACAAGAGCGCCTCGGAGCAGTTTACCTGGACGGAGGCCTGCGCCGCCGCCGATGCTTTTGAGGGCGTAAGCGAGCAGAAGGCCTTTGTGCAGAACGGCCGCCTGGTGGTGATGGCCGTCAAGGATGGCAAGCCCGTGGTAATCACTGCTTCTATGAGCGCTCCCGACCAGTGGACTGTGGCCCCGGTGAGCGGACTTGCGGCGTTGGAGCCATCCAAGGTGCTTATGTACGGCAATAGACTCTATTATATTGACGGCACACTCAAGCAGTCGGCCGACGGTCTGCAGTGGACCACTCTCGACACCGACACGCCGCTCGACTACCTGCTGGCTATGAACAACGACGTGGTCTATGCCGTTGGCGCTGGCAAGGTCTATTCTTCGTCAGACCTGCAGGCTTGGACCGAAGAGGCTCTGGGCGGCGATGCCAGCCAGCTGCCTGTCAGCAATCTCGCCACCGAGTGGTCGCAGATGTCGTTCAATAGCAATTTTACCACCATCATGGCCGCTGGTCACGATGCCGAAGGCAATCCCGTGGTTTGGAAAAAGACCCTTGACGCCACAGGCTGCAATAGCGACAAGTGGGAGAACTATCCGCTCTCCGACGAGGTGAGATATGCCTATCCCGCCCTCGAGCAGTCGGTGATGTTCTGCTATGACTCCAATGTCTATTACCTAGGTCTTGCGGGCAATCGCGTCAGCAACTTCTATATCAGCAGCGACGGCGGCCGCAACTGGATTTTGCAGTCCAGCGCCAACTACGCCCACCCATATACCGACGTTGAGGCCGAATCGTTTGCCGTGGCTCTCGATGCCGACAACTATTTCTGGATGATCTTTGCACCGTCAGGCAAGGTGGTAAAAGGCCGCCTCAACCGCCTGGGCTTCGACAGCAATCAAACCCTTTTCCTTAAAGGCAGCAACTAATCCCGCCGCCGCACAGTCTCACAGCCAAATACTCACAAAATTCCAAAGACACGCAATATGAAACGCCTCTACAGCATAATACTCAGCGCAATCCTGATGGCCGCATCGGTAGGTGCCGCCGCCCAGGAGGATGCCGACTATCGCATGGAGATAGGCGGAGGCCTGGGCGCCGGATTCTATATGGGCGATTTCAATAATACCATATTCAACAACCAGCAGCCCGCTGCCGCAATCTATTGGCGCTATCTTTTTGACCATTATAACTCTCTGAAAGTCAATGTGAGCTATACCGGCATCAAAGGCTCGACCAAAGACCACGACAGCTTCTATCCCGAAAACCCAACCTCGCAGACAGCCAGTCCCAAGCCGCTCAACTATTCTTTCAGCGCGGCTGTGGTCAGCCTTAACTGCATGTACGAAATCAATTTCCTGCCCTATGGCTACTATCAGGACTTCCTCGGCCACAAGCGCCTCACGCCTTATCTGCAGCTCGGCGCGGGCTTGTGCTACGGCACCAAAGCCAAGGGCGTTGCTATGGACCTGCCGCTGGGCATAGGCCTCAAATACCGAGTATCAAAACGAGTAAATGTCTCAGTTGACTGGGCCATGCATTTCACAATCTCCGACAAACTCGATGGCCGACAGGATCCCCTCGGCATCAGCTCGGAAGGATTTAAAAATAAAGACCATTTTGGCATAACAATGCTGACGCTCACTTACAGCTTTGCGCCACGTTGTTCTACCTGCAACAAGAATTAAGAAATGAGCACAAAGGAACTACTTGACATGAGCCGCATCCCGCAGCACATCGCGGTGATAATGGATGGCAACGGACGCTGGGCTAAAGAGCGCGGCCTCCACCGCAGCATGGGCCACCAGCAGGGCGTTGAAACCGTGAAGAATATCACCGAGATATGCTCCAAGATCGGCGTTAAGTACCTGACTCTCTATACATTCTCTACCGAAAACTGGAAGCGCCCCTCCGACGAGGTGGCAGCCCTGATGGCCCTCGTGGTCGATGCGCTCGAAGAACAGCTCTTCATGGCCAACAACGTGCGCTTCAGGATGATCGGCGATTTCAATCGCCTGCCCGAAATCGTAAGAAACCGCATACAGCAATGCGAATACAACACCCGCAATAATACTCAGATGACGATGACCATCGCCATGAGCTATTCTTCGCGCTGGGAGATAGCCAAGGCCACACGCCAGCTCGCTACCTTGGTGGCAGAAGGCAAAATGGCCGCCGCAGATATCACCGAAGAGGCCATCACGGCGCAGCTCGACACCGCCTTTATGCCCGATCCCGATTTGCTCATACGCACCGGCGGCGAGCTGAGGCTCAGCAACTATCTGCTGTGGCAGTGCGCCTATTCGGAACTGTATTTCTGCGACACCTATTGGCCCGATTTTGCCGACGAAGACCTCTACAAGGCAATCCTCGCGTACCAAAACCGTGAGCGCCGCTATGGCAAGACCAGCGAACAGCTCACCCAGCCAGTCCAATCACAGTGCGAAACTCCCGCCCCGCAGGCTTAACCTTATATATATAATAAAGAACGTATAAATTCATCTCAAGATAAATGAAACGCATCTCTCTCCTCCTAATGATGATGATTGCCGTCGTGTGTGTGGCGCAAGCCCAGGGCGACGTGGTCAAAATCAAACCAGAACTGAAATACTCAATCTCGCCATCCACCTATGTGCTTGGCGGGCTGACCATTGACGGCGCCGACGAGTACGACCCCGAATCGCTCATCCAGCTTACCGGTCTCAGCATCGGCCAGCGAATCACGTTCCCCAAGTCTGATGGCGACGTGACCGGCGCTCTCAAGAAATTGTGGGACCAGCATCTTTTCTCAGACATCAGTATCACGGCCGACAGCCTGGTTGGAGACAAACTGTATCTGCATATCCAGCTCACACCGCACCCAAAACTGAGTTCCTATACCTACAACGGCATCAAGAAGTCGGAGCGCGAAGACTTGGAGGAGGCTTTCCCGCTCAAAGAGGGCAGTCAGATTTCGGTAGATGTGATCAATCGAATCAAGTATGTGATTAAGAGCCATTTTGAGAAGAAAGGTTTCAAGGACGTGGGCGTTGAGGTTATCCAGCGCGACGACCCGACCAAAGAGAACTACATGACGCTCGAAATCAATATCAACAAAAACGAGAAAATCAAGGTACACCGCATCTATTTTGAGGGTGCCGACAAAGATAAGATTGGCAAACTCAAGGCCGCAATGAAGAAAACCCGCGAGGTAAACAAAATCAAAAACCTCTTCTCGGGCAAGAAGTTTATTGAGGAGAAATACAAGGCCGACAAGACCGCCCTTATCGAGCGCTATAACTCGTGGGGCTATCGCGACGCCGTGATTCTGAAGGACAGCGTCGTCTCGTTTGACGACCGCCACGTGGATATCTATCTCACTGTCGATCAGGGCGGCAAATACTATGTGCGCGACATCAACTGGGTGGGCAATACCATCTACGCCACCGACGCTCTCAACAATTCCCTGCAGATGGAGCGCGGCGATATCTACAATCAGGAAATGCTGAAGAAGCGCCTCAACGACGACCCCAACTCTGTGGGCAACGAGTACTACAATAACGGCTATGTGTTCAGCCATGTGGCTTATGTGGAGACCAATGTCGTGGGCGACTCGGTAGATTTGGATATCCGCATCCACGAGGGCAAGCAGGCCACTCTCAACAAGGTTGCCATCCTGGGCAATGAGCATGTGTTTGAGGACGTTATCCGCCGCGAACTGCGCACCAAGCCGGGCGACCTCTTTAGCAAGGAGGCCATCATGCGCTCTCTCACCGACCTCGGTCAGATGGGCCATTTCGATCCTGAGAAACTTGTGCCAGACGTAAAGCCCGACGAGTCAAACGGCACGGTTGACCTTACCTATAAGCTCGAGTCTAAGTCCAGCGACCAGCTTGAGTTTTCTATGGGCTACGGCTCTACCGGTGTGACCGGCCGTATTGCCGTCAAGTTCACCAACTTTGCCATCCAGAATCTCTTTAAGCGCGACGGCAATCACCGCGCTTTCCTGCCTCAGGGCGAGGGCCAGACGGTGGAAATCGCCGCTCAGACCAACGGTACCTACTATCAGCAGTACAACGTGTCGTTCCTCGACCCGTGGTTTGGCCGCAAGCGCCCTAATCAGTTCTCTGTCAGCCTTTTCTACAGCAAGCAGACCGACGTGAACAGCAACTATTACAACTCTGCCTACTACAATAATTATTATAACCGCCTCTATGGCTATGGCACCTCAATGGGCGGCGACTATAACTACGCCGATTTCTATGATCCCGACAAGTATGTTCAGATTCTTGGCGATAGTATAGGATGGGGTAGGCGTCTGCGCTGGCCGGATGACTATTTCACATTCTCGGCCATGCTGACTTTCCAGCGCTACATCCTCAAGCAGTGGCGCTACTTCATCATGAGCGACGGTAATTGCAACAACTTCAACCTTACGCTCTCGCTCAACCGAAATTCTACCGACCAGAACTTCTTCCCCCGCAAGGGTTCTGATTTCTCGTTCAGTGTGTCGGCCACTCCGCCTTACTCTTTGTGGGACGGCAAGGACTATTCCAGCCTGGCCAACAATGTGTCGTCAGCCAGCTACATGAGCGAGATGAAGAAGAAGTACCGCTGGGTGGAATACCACAAGTGGAAGTTTAATCTTCGCACCTATACCTCGCTCACCAACGCCAACAAGTGTCCGGTGCTCATGACCCGCACCGAGTTCGGCCTTCTGGGCTACTACAACCGCCACAAGCCATCGCCGTTTGAAACCTTCTACATGGGTGGCGACGGTATGTCGGGCTATAGCTACGGCTATGCCACCGAGACCATCGGTCTGCGCGGTTATGACAACGGTTCGCTCACTCCGCAGGGCCAGGAGGGCTATGCCTTCAGCCGCATGTCGCTCGAGTTGCGCTATCCGCTCATGCTTGAATCTACGTCTATCTATGCGCTGGCGTTCCTTGAGGGTGGTAATGCTTGGACTAAGTGTTCCAAATTCAATCCTTTCGACATGAAGCGCTCGGCCGGTGTGGGTCTGCGCCTCTTCTTGCCGATGATTGGTATGATGGGTATCGACTGGGCCTACGGCTTTGACAAGGTTTACGGCTCCAAGTCAAACAGCGGCTCGCAGTTCCACTTTATCATCGGCCAGGAGTTCTAACTCCCCGCCGACATATCTGTATGACTAACAGAGAATTATAAACCAGTAATCACCAACTAAGAAACAATACTTATGAAAAAGACAATCATCATGCTGCTTTTTGCTATGGCAGCGTTTATCCCGACAATGGCTCAGAAGTTTGCGCTCGTTGACATGGAATATATCCTCAAGAATATCCCGGCTTATGAGCGTGCCAACGAACAACTCAACCAGACCTCCAAGAAATGGCAGGCCGAGGTGGAGGCCCTCAATCAGCAGGCCCAGTCGCTCTACAAGAACTACCAGAACGAGGTAGTCTTCCTCTCGGCTGAGCAGAAGAAAGCGCGCGAAGAGGATATCCTCAAGAAGGAGAAGGAAGCCTCTGACCTCAAGAAGAAGTATTTTGCGCCCGAGGGCGAACTCTACAAGAAGCGTGAGAGCCTTATCGGCCCTATTCAGGACGAGATTTACAATGCCGTCAAGGCCATCGCCGAGCAAAAAGGCTATCAGCTCGTGCTCGACCGCGCCAGCGACAACGGCATAGTCTTTGCCTCACCCACAGCCGACATCTCCAACGATGTGCTCGCCAAACTGGGCTACAGCAAGTAAAACCGCCACGACATAACCAGAAAATAATCAAATATAAATAACTAAAAACTCTTAAACATTATGAAAAAACTCATTCTTATCGCGCTTATTCTTGCGCCAATGACTGTTTTTGCACAGAAGTTCGGTCATTTCGAATCATTTAAAGTTCTCGAGGCTATGCCAGAGGTGAAGACCGTTCAGAAGGAAATGAACGACCTCCGCAACCAGTATCAGAAGGAACTCGAGACCATGAGAGAAGAAATCGAGCGCAAGGCTCAGGCTCTCCAGACTCAGAAGGACTCACTGCCTGAGAACATCTTCCAGCGCCGTCAGCAGGAGGTAGAGGAGCTGTACAATCGTTTCATGTCTTCGCAGGAAACCTTCCAGCAGGAACTCACACAGACCGAAACCAGCAAGATGCAGCCAATTCAGAAGAAGATTATGGATGCTATCGAAGAAGTCGGCAAGGCCGGCGGCTATGTCTATATCATGGACAAGGGCGCAGGCATTCCGTATATATCTGAAACCCTTTCTACCGACGTTACCGACGCAATAAAAGCCAAACTCGGAATAAAATAGTTGCGTAACTATTAGTACCCGGTAAAAATACTGTGATCGAGCCGTCTCCTCCCCTGGTTAGGGAAGGTGCCCGAAGGGCGGAGGGGTAGGACTTGCCAAAGTTAGTAATTAAGACTGGGGCTACCCCTCAGTCGCTACGCGACAGCTCCCCTAAACAGGCTATTTTTTGTACGCATTTTTTACAGGTATTTGTACTAGAAGTTGTGGTTGAGTCGTCTCCTCCCCTGAGGAGGGGAGGTGGCTCGAAGAGCCAGAGGGGTACGGAGGCCCAACAAGTACAAATAGCTGAATAGCAACAAATTATGCTATCGACCCCTCAGTCGCTTCGCGACAGCTCCCCTCGCCTAGGGGAGCAGACGCCTCCAATGCAAGCAGTATTGCCAGACTAAAATTTCTCGGGGTACATGCCCCATGCAGAAAAGGCCCTCGCCAATCCGGCGGGGGCCTTTTTTGCTTATGACCAGCCGTGGTATGCAATTAAAGTGCCCGTAAAAATGCACGATCTTCGCCCTTAAAAAAACTAAGTGCG
>JAZUHM010000483.1:0-14983 GCA_045641725.1 Bacteroidaceae bacterium
CACTGGTCTCGGCCATAGGGGTGTAGGCAAAGGTGTTGTAGAGGTCGGATGCCGATGGCTGGTCCATAGGTATGTAGAGGTTGAGGTCGGCAGCGGCCTTGCCATCGTTGGCAGAAGCGGGGAGGCCGTTGAGACCACGCAGGTCGTCGGTCTTGAGGCTGTCCTGGAGGTTGACGCTATAGTCGGCATATTCGTTGGTCGGGTTTTGAATTGCGCTTGGCACAAGCTCGTGGTGGTCGGCGCGAATCCAGTTGCGGTCGTTGTTCCAGTCGTCGCTCTCGCGGCCAGTCCACTTGACATATTCTGGCACAATCTTGAGCGGAATCAGGATGTTGCCCTTGCACTTGATGTCTGGCACGTCGTATTCGGGCGCGAGTTCTACGCCAGGGTTGAGTTCCTCTTTGAATGTGGTACGCAGCAGGTAGTAGAAGCCCTCGCGTGGCACAAACTTGCGGTCCATGCCGGTGGTGGCGTCGTTGAATGTGATTTCGAGATAGTTGATGCCCTCGGTTCGTGCCTTGTTGGCATCGATCTTGGTGAGTCGGCCAACGTATGGCAGGTATTCCTGGCCATCGTCGGTGACTGAGCGCATCTGCCAATGTGGGTCGTTGGTCTCGGCCATATATACAAAATTGTCGAGTGGATCAACCTCAAGGTGGATATTGTCGCAATTGATGAGGCCAGCGCCGTCGTTTACCTTATAATATCCTGATGGCTCAATAACGCGGATTGGCACCTGGAGGATGGTGTTTTCCTGCTCACGGATTTGGCGAACCTGGGCATTGTTGATGCGCAGAGGCACAGAGTAATAGACATTGCGCGAGCCAATAACATTGTCGTAAGGGGTGACCGAATAGTCGATGCCGTTGAGGCCGACGCTGGCGCCCGGCGACTCGAGGTTGGTGTAGAAGCTGATTTCTACTGGGTCCATACAGTAGATGATAGGATTCTCCTTGTTGGTGTCGGCGATGTCATAGCGCAGCTTGGCACCTTGCTGGATAGCGAGCACATGGGTGAGCTCCTCGCCATTGGTGGCGCTGAGGTCAACGCTGACGGCAGTGAGGTGGAGGCGCAGCTTGCCTGCCTCAACCCATTCCTTGAGTTTGGCAATCATCTTGGCGGTGAGCTCATACTCGGTGTCGCTGACAGGGTCTTTCTCAAAGTGGTGAACTCGCACTACGGCACTGTCATAAAGTTCCTTGACTCCTGCATTGGGATAGAAGTGGCGGAAGTTCATGAGGCAGTGTTCCATGCAGAAGTCTTCGGCAGTGATAATCTCTGACTTTGAGTAGTTTTCGAGGTTTTCAACGTCGATATCTGCATTGTCGAGCCATACATATTCTTTCTTGAACTGCTCCTTGGTGCCAAAATACCAGTCGTAATAGACGCCATGTTCCTGGATGAGGTCGCCATTGATGTCGTAGCCATAGCTATTGAGGCTGATGGTAGGAGCGGTGCCGGGGCAGTAGTCGATATTATATGGGTCGAGGTCTTCATTGCCTTCGATGTTGACCATCTTGGCGCGCATGGTGGCAAACTCTGACTTGTTGCAGCAGATGTCGGCCATAGAGAAGAACTCGTAGTAATCGGCTTTGTTGACGGTGCTCATGTCGGTAGGAATGACGTTGGCATGGAACACGAGATAGTATTTCTTGCCGGCAATGCGCTCGTCGAGAATCTTGCAGTTGAACACCAGATTGCGGCTCACGATTTCGTTGGCCTGATTATATTGGTACATGTAGCCGGCAGTCTCGAGGATATTGTCGCCTACGAGTGTGGCATAGGTCACGTGTTCGTGAGCGAGGAAATCGTTGTAGAACTTGATCTCGTGGAATGCGTAGAGCTCAGGGAAGAATTTGCCGTCGATATAGCAATTTTCCTTGTTCGACTCACCCATCAGCGCAAGGTTGAAAGCTTCGCTCACGTCGGCAGTAGTTGGATTTTCAATATCCTTGAGTCGTTTGTCATAGACTTCCTTGTCGAGGATGGCATAGGTGCCGTAGAATGTCTTGGCAACCTCGCTGCTTTCTCCCTGCAATGCGTCCATCATGGCGTCGAAGTCGGTGGAAATACGCACAATGCTGAGCTCATCGCCGCAGATAGGAGCTGAGTTGTCAACCTGCACCTGAGGAGGCTTGACGAAGAGGCGGATGTCATCGAGGAAGATATCGCCACCAGATGAACCGCGGCAGTTGTTGTAAACCTCAAGCACGAAGCTCTCGAATTCGGTTGCAGGATATGGATTGACGAACGAGAATGCGCACTGTTGCCAGATGGCCTGCTTATAGGCGGTACTGTCGTTTCTTAACTCGTCGTGAGCATATACTTCCTGACGATTCACATCGCGGCCAATATTGCTGATCTGGCCTGGGCAATAAGAGTAGATGGTGGTCATAGAGCCGTCGCTCTTAACGCCTTTGAAGCGGAAGATGACACTTGCAGGGTCGGGCGAAACGGTAGAATTGGTATAAGCTGTGGCACAAGAGAGCCAAGCGGTGCCGTAGATACGTGTGCCGGTACACAGAGGCTCGTTGATGCGCAGACGGCCTACCTGGCCTGGTTGCTCTGAGGCATCTACATATATATAATAGTTGTTGTGATAGGCCTCGTCCAAAACCTCGCGTGTCTGCTCGGCAATGGTTTTTTCGGCTCGGCTGATATGGTATTGTGCCTCAGCCTGAGCTATCTCGCGTTCTTCATCGGTGTAATTAGTGAGTGGGTTTTGAACGCGAGCCAGCATTTCCTGAGCGTCTCTAAGTTCTTTTTCTGCATTCTTTTTCTTATAAAGTTCGCGCAGATAGTTTACAGAGAGGAAATAAGGGTTTGCAGAGAGGCTGCTGTGCGCACGAGCGGTTTGGGCATTGTTGCGCATACCATATTCGCCCCAGTCGCTCCACTGCATGCCTGCTGCATAGTAAGAGTAGCTGACCTCGTCGAAGTTATAAGGGAACGCATAATAGCCATCACCCTTCTGGAGGGCTGCATTTGGTGCTCCCATCAAGTAATTATTTGGGTAATGGAAATTGAGCTGTGCGTGAACACCTGAAGGATTGAGGGTGGTGCCATATTGGCTTGCCAGAGACTTGTCGGAACGAGGGTGATCCTCATTTTCCAATATTTCGTAATACGGTACTGGTTCTACATTGTTCTGGAATATCAGATTGAATTTCTTGATATTGTATTTCACGCCGTTCACTTCGAGATATACGCCAATAGTAGCTGTGCCAGAGGTCTTGCCTTCAGGCAGGCGGATAATGCCATCGGATGGGTAGTCGAAAGAGACGTAGTGGCCAGCCTCGCGAGATGCGTCGTTGGCAGACTCCACAAATGTGCCGACGCAGCCATTGAGGAAGCCGCTGGCATTTCGGGTGATGATGCTCAGTCCAAGGTCGTTTTGCAAGAATTCACACTTGATGGTGGTGCTGCCGTCTCGCACGTTGGTGAGCTGATTTGAAGAGTTGTAAGCCCAATAGTCGAGGAAGTTGTATGCCAATGGGATAACGTCTTCATAGCCATTCCAGTTTACACCGCGGGTTGGGAATGTGATGGTCTCTTCCTCAAGCCATTTATCACCTGTGCAAAGCGAAAGTTTCTTTGCAATCTCGTGGGCAGAGCGGATGTGATAAATCTGGCGTGTACCAATGGTTGGCTCAATGAGGTTTTTGTTGCCCTGAGCAGTTTGGTTGGGATCGTCAAATTTGCCGAGGTAGCTGGCGCCGCCAGATGGGGTAGTGCCGTCGGTGAAGTTGGCACTGTAGTCGGTGTAGCGTGTGGCTTCGTTGGCAAGGGTGTATTCGTAAGTGATGTTGGTGCTGGCAAGGGTGTCTGGCATATTAAAGAGAACATATTTCCTTGGATACGCACCCGTTATGCTTGAGCCACAAACGAAACCATTCTTGTAATATTGTGCCGTGCCAAGTACATTGCCCTGCTGGTCGGCAGAGAAATCTACAATATTGAGATTTGGCAATGTCTCGTTTTTATAGTCAAACCAGCGCATATAGTTGACAATCTTGGCTGTACCTTGGGCAGAACTTGAGGTAGAAGGCATCCAAATCTGGCGACTCTCACCTGGTTTAAGGAAGTGGGTGATTTCAAACACGCCGGTGTGCTGAAGTTTAACGGAATCACCATTTGCAAGTCCTATCTTGGTATAGTCCTCGGTATGCATGCCAATGGTATTGCCAATTCCTTCATAGTTGTTCTGCTTTGCACGCCACAGGTTGCCGTTAGGGCGGTGAATGACGTGAGGGAGAACGACATTTCCCTTAAGAGTAATTCTGCGCAAAGCTGGATTTGTGTTGCTTACAGTGCCAATCTCAATGGCTGTAAATCCTTCTGGGAAATATGGCGTAGTGGTGGTAAATGCCGAAGCTGGCAAAGCAGAGACATTCACAGAAGGGTCAAACAGCATATAGTAGCCTGTATTTACAGCATATTTACTACCTTGAACAGCTGTGTTATTATAGGAAACAGTTAAGGTCAAATTTAAGTTTGCCAGCATTGGGTCATCTGGCTTCGCCTGGATAAGATATGCAATGTACTCCTTTGTGTTTTCTGCTACAGTGTTTTGCACGCGCTCAATGTAGAATGCAGAACCATTGTCGTTCTTAAGATTATTCTCATTAGTAGCCCAAATGCCCAAATAGCGGCCACCAATATTATTCAAACCGCCAGAGACGTTGCCGAAGACAATGCACTGCTGCTCTTTGCCATTATATGTCTTATTGCTTGTGACAAAATGGAAATGTGTATTGGCAGACACTGCCTCTGAAAGGTGATACATGCGTGTGTGTGACTCATTGCCAGTGCCAGCAATTCCAAATACAAAGTCTGGACCGTATGCCTTGTTATAGATTCTGAAATTGTCGCCGCCGTCTTTTACAAAACACCACATACCCTCGGCATCAGTAGGCTTAGAGTCTGCTGAAGTCCATGTGAGATACATGTTTTCGTCAATGCTGGCATTATTTGTGCTCACATAGCGGGATTTGCCAAAGTTGCGCATAGTAAACCACTTAGTTCCTGCAGCCCAATTGCCTCCACTTGGCGCAGGCGAGAACATGTCGGCAGTTTCTATTACAATCTCCTTAATATATGAGTTTGGCATCAAAGTGACGGAAACGTTTTCAATATCTTCAGAAGGAGTGAGGTCTGATTTCTGTATTTCATCTTCGCCGATAGGCAATTTAGAAAGAATAATGTATGGAGTAGTATTGCGCTTGCCGAAGATTTCGCGTTCTCCTGTATATTCTAACCCGCCTGTGGCAGAATAATAGACATCATACTCAGGAAGAAAATCTAATTCTAAATCATCAACCTGGGTGAGCTTAAACATAGAGCCGCCATCGTCTTTGCGAAGACTTCCACCACCATTCCATGAAATCAAACCTGTATTATTGCTATGAATCTGGTTTGTGCCTGTTGTGCCAATGCGGAATACATAACCATGACTTGCGCCATCGAGCCATGAACTCTGGCCAGTAACGGCATAATCATAAGTAAACGTTGTGACAGCTCCTGATGGCACATTGTCACGAGGCACCATAGTATAGCCATTATTGACAAAAGCAAACTTGAATGCTGGGCCGTATGCCGCATTGTAGATTTCAAAGCCTGCCTCTGTGCCGACAAAACACCATAATCCACCGCGATCATCTCCTGCATAATTAGAGGAAGTGTTGGTCAGATTGTAGTTATTATTGACATAATTGGCAGAGGTACTGAGATAGGGGCGCGTTGGCTGTCCGTTTTGATTAAAGCGGTTATTTCGCCATGTAAACCATGTGGTGTTATCTGCCCAGCCTGTAGTAGAAGGCGCATCTGAGAATTTTACGACATTGAGGTCATGCTCCTGGTTTTCTGTGAATGTGATAGTGCGGATGTTATTTGCATCTGGTTCACTTATATCAACATTTACACCTTTAAGCACATTTGAAGTGAACATCTTCCATGTAGGAGTTATTCCCTTTTTAAAGAATAAAAATCCGCCGTTATAAACTTGGCTAGCACCATGATTGTTAGAGCTCATGCACGCAATCATTGCGTTTGCATCGCCACCAGTAATTGCGACTTTGTAAACATCGTATTTCTCGGTAGGGTCAACTTCTGCAAAATTACTATAAAAACACTGTCCCTGATTGCTACCAGAATATCCAAGTGTGAGGTGAGACGGATTTCCCAAGTTTGACCAAGGACGAATACCGCCATTCCAGCTAAAGCTATTATCGCTTTCAGGAGTAAGTCTGAAGGTTTGAGCCCCGGTAGATGTGGTAGCGATGCCTTGATTGCTTATATAGCGACCTGATACGGCTTGGATTGCTGCATTAATCTGAGAAGTTCCATTGACTGCTGACACATATATATATGACATTGCTTCCTTGTCTTGGTAGTAGCCGGCAATATCAATTGGGTAATTATTAGAATAAGTGTCATCTTGATAGAAGTAAAGATAATTACTTTTTCTGCGTATTTGATTAACAGCATTCAACGCACCGACCATATCACTGGTAGTTTTAAGGCTTCCATCAAAATAACGGGTACCCTTTGGCAAAACCTGGATTTGGTACCACTTGCCTGCTGCAATAGAAGTCGCTGCGTCCTTAACTGTGAATGTGATAGTCTTGTTTGCTTTATCTATTTCTGGTCCCCAAACAAACTTGTTTGAAGGAGCATCGATAGAAAGGCTTCTAAGATCATTGGCTTCTACAGCATTGGTAAGGTCAAGATATTCTCCATTCTTGGCAGTTTTAGTGCCCGAGTTTACATCTGCAGTGGTGGTAACTGTATAGCCCTCACCTGAATCTCCATTGATAATGATGCGATATCCATCATGAATGGTTTCTGTTAAAGTCAAGGTCAGGGAAAAGTTGGCGCCGGTCGCAGCATTTGAGCCGTGTTGATATGACTTAATAATGCCACCAGAGTTGTTTATGCCTGTTCTGGTATTTACTCGCAAAGTATTGCCAGCTTTAGCGGTATTAGTTACGGATTCAAAATGAGTGTTGGCTTCTGGGGCTGTTGCGGCATCGTAAAAAACGATATTCTGATTGCCGCCTGCAGTTGGATTTTCTATACCCAACACGTATGAAGGACCCTTTTTCTTGTTGAAAATAAGATATTTACCGTCACTTTGCAATACAAAGCACCATTTGGCAGCGTCTGAGCTACCTTCTGTGCTTCCCCAGAGCATGAGCCCATTGCTATTGACCACGTCTGCATTCATGTAAGAACCTATGGAAGTGGTACCTATGCCGTGATTTGCATCATTGCCATTGAACTGGATTGTGTACCAATTTGTTCCCGACACAAATCGAGAAGAACTTGGTTGTGGAGACGGTTCTATGTTCACAGCATCTGCCCAAGCAGTACTGCCCCAACCTGCGGTGAAGATGAGGAGGAGGAATATTTTGGAAAGTATGTTGTTGATTCTGTTCATATCTCTATTTAATATCTAATTGGTTGCCGGTTTTTACTTCTGTGTCACATAGATCTTGCGGGTCAGCGGCTTTGTGACGAGAGGTTTGGTTGGGTCTGCCAAGACCTCTTCAGCATTTTCTATGACTTCGACGGTGATGGTGACGCAGGCTTTGCGACCAGGGAGAATTCGCATCTTGCCGATTATCTCGCCGCTTTCGGTCAGGCGAGGCGCAGTGGTGAATAACAGGCTGCCATCTTCCACTGTGATGGTGGGGGTGCCTTTTATCTTGGTCTTATGGTCTATGCCAAACCAGTCGCTGCCGTCATAGTATTTGCGGATGAAAGGACGGATGGTAAATTCGCCACCGCCCTGAAATGTTATTGTAAACTCATTGCTGTTGTCTTCAAGTATCTCTGCCTCCGGATAACCGCCGATAGGGGGGTAGTTGCGTGCCTCCAGGCGCATCTGCCATTCGCTGAATACGATTGGGATGCGAATCCAGTCGTTGCGGCGAATGGATGTGAGGGTCTTGGAATCGGTCATGGCGTAGCGCATATAGTCGATGGCTGCAGTGGGGGATTCTCCTTTCTTGACAACGTCAAAATCGAGAATAAAGCTATTGGTGATAACGTCGGCCACACTCTCCAATACATAGAACGACTGGCTGCCTGTGCCGCCGTTGCCCGAAAGCTGCATCGGGGTGGCGTACTCATGTGTGAGGGTGGCATAGCGTGCTTTGGGTGAGAGTAGCACGCTGAGGTCGTTATAGTTCATCAGGCGCACTGAGCCGTTGGTAGCGCTCTCGTTGATTGTGAGATTGCTGACAGACTGTTTGCGCAGGGTGAGGTCTGTGGTTGTGTTGTTGGTATAGTCAAACTGTAGTTTTGCAAACAAACGTCTTACCTCAATGCCAAATGTTTGGGTGGCTTTTTCAGACACGGTAATCTCAACGGCCTCAAAACTGGTCATTGGTATATTGCCCGCAAAGTCGTCTGTGCTGATGAGGGTATTGTCGTTAAAAGCTCCTGCTATTGGGTAGTAGGTCGTGGCGAGGGTGTTTGGTATGTTTTTGAGTGTTGCGCCCTTGGTTAGTTTAAGGGTGGTTGAGATATAAGTCTCTGGAATATTGGCAAAGGCATACACAAAATATGCACCGGGGGCCAACTCGAGTGTGAATTCGTCAAGCTCAGTTGGGGCGCAGTCCTTGGAAAAAGTTTCGATTATTTTTCCGCTCTTATCTGCAAATACGATATAATAGTCATTGATAAGTTCTGCATCGGAAACGGGTTCTTTGGGCTCTCCAATAGCAGCACGCGTTGAAAGTGCCATGGTCACTTTCACCGCGTCGGTGCCGTACATAGAGTCTGAGTCTGACTCGTTGCAGGAGTAGAGTAGTGTGCATATTGCCACTATGAATAACAATGAATATCTCTTTATCATATTTAAATTTCTATCTCTGGGTGTTCTATATAATTCCACTTCTTGACGTAGATGTATGAGCGGATGGCCTCGGGATCTTCGTCGGTGACTGGTGTGTTGCTGCCAGGGCCGGAGAATTCTACCTTAAGGCGGTAGATATTGTTGCGCACAATGCCAAATTCCATCATGTTCTTGCCGATGGTCTCGTTGTTGGCATCGTATTGGCGGTCGTGGCGCAGCCATGCGGTATAATAGCACAGGCCATTGGTGTATTCTGTGATCTTGGCCATTTCCTCAGGGTGGTTTGCCTTATATGCATCGGCATCCTCATAGGTGAGGAAATAGAGGTTGCTCTCGTCGTTGTAGTTGTCGGAGTCGGTGACTGGCTGATAGCGGTAGAATGTGGTGCCGGCTGTGTATAAGACTGCTGTCAGCTCGTTGCCGTCATAGGTATAGACTGTGCCTGGCACAAAGGTTGCCTTGAGCTTCATGCCGGTGGTCACTTTGCCGTCGGTGTCGTCGATGGTGGCGGTGTTCTCGTTGGCATAATCTACCACATAGAATGTGTTGTGGAACAGATTGTCGTATGTCACGCCGTCGGTGAAGGCATGGCCGCTGCCCACATGTACCTTATAGTCGTTGTTAAACCAAGTGGCATAAGCCTCTTCGGTCTTTGGCAGGCGGCTTTTGTCGTACCATTGGTTGAGTATGGCCTCAGTCTTGCCATCGTCGGTTTTGAGCCATGTGTGTGGCTCTACCACATATTGCACGGCTGGATTTTCCTCATCACCCACATAGCTTGGCACTTGTGTGTCGTCCGCGGCAAGGCGCTTAATCATATAGGTAGGCTCTTGCATCACGTTGAATGGTCTTACGTGCGACAAGAGAACCTTGCTGCCACTGGTGCCATGTACTTCATACTCGCGGCGGTCGCCCTTGACCACAGAGCCGTCGATGGCAAAGTCGATGCGCGCTGCTGTGCGCTCCAGATTGACATGCACGGTGCGTGGGTTGGCTGCGGTGTTGTTGCCAGGGGTGTAGTAGGAGTCGTCGGCATTGGCCATGGTGAAGTCTGTGAAGTCTGCCTTCACGCCGTTAGCCGAGGCAGTCCAAGGCTTTTGCATCAGGTGGTCGCGTATGGCGCCGAGGGTGGTGTTTTCGCCAAGGATATTGCCTGAGTTCACAACCACGATAAAGTGGTCGTTGTTTGTGTATTCGTATTGCACATTCTTGAGAGGCACGTCGTGGGTGATTACCTCGGGGCTGAACTGGTCAACCTCTGGCGCAAAGTCAATGCCATCTACATAAGCCAGCTTCTGGGCGGGGGTGTCGTATGGGCCGTTGATGCCGTCGGTGCCTGCATTAAACTTGAAGACACACAGATTGTTGATGTCGTTTTCGTGATGCACACCAGCCTCCAGACCATCGCCAATTTCGCCGCCAGTAGGATTGCTTGAGCCACGCAGCATGCCAATCTCGCGGCCCAACGACAGGCGCAGAGTGAGGCATGGCTCGCTGTCTTCTGCCGACAGCATGGTGTCGTCAGAAGAGCACGCTCCCAGTGTCAGCACAATCAGTGCCAGCATCAGTGTAAGCAATATGTCTTTTAGTGTGTTCAAGAAATGTGTTTTTTGTGCTCGGTTTGACTTGGTGGCCTTATACCTTATATTATATATATAATGTAATTACATCCAGATGTGGTCGCGGCGGATTACCCAAGGAGCGATGTTGATATTGACGTTGAGGAATTGCCATGAGTCGCCCTTGAGGAAGAAGTCGAGGCTGTAGTGGTGCTCGCGGTCCAGATATTCCTGCTCTGAGTAGTTATACCATGCGTATGCTGAGCGGCCCGCTGCCAGATAGCTTGGCAGGTTGAGGTTGGCAATTACCTCGTTGTCTGAATTGCGGATGATGCGCAGTTTGGCAGCCTTGGTAGGGTCTGCGCCGCTGGCCATGAGGCGGGAGAATGAAATCTCGTAGCGGGCAGCGCTGCGTTCTATGTTGCCGTCGGCATCAAGGTTTTGGGTGGTCCACTGTGTGTGTGGAGTATATAATAGGTTTGCATGAGGGATGAGCTCGTTGTCCCAGCCCAAGGTGCAGTTATTGTATTCTATTTCAATGCGATAGTCCTCTGAGCGCATGTCGGCCTTCTTGTCTTCATCAAGGTTGAAGAGGGCGATATTGAGGAATTTCGTGTCGCGCACCATTGAGATGGTGTCGTCGATAGTAGTGTTAGAGTAGTTGTTTTTCGGTGTAGATATAGGTGTGGTGGTATGTCCCATCCACAGGATGTCGAGGCCCTCTTTTGGGGCGGTCACTTTGTAGAGGCCGTTGGCGTCGGCTGTGGCAGAGTGGGTGAGGTGCATCTGGAGTTTGGTCTTAGACTCGCCCAGAGCGGGGAAGGTGCCAAAGAATTTGTCTTCCTGATGAGCCATGCACATATCGTATGGCTTATCGAGTGCCATGGCCATAAAGGTGATATTGCGACCGAGTGGCAGGTCGTTGAATGTGACAGAGAAATATCTGTCGGGGTTGTTGACAATAGCATTGTTATTGTCGCGATTGCTCACAGTAGTGTCTTTCAACACCGTGTTGGTGTTGCTGTCGATGACAAAGATACGCACCTGGCCCACCTGGTCATGAAACATGTCGGCACGGTCAATATTATAATCGTATTTGATATGAAGGCGCACCTGTGTGAGACACTCAGGCAGATTGTCCTCCATCATGGAACATGACTGCATCAGCGCGGCTGTGAGCAGGGCCATGCTGCATGAAATCAGTGTGGTGAAATGATGTCTAAAGTTCTTTGTCATAATTAACAGTTGTAAAAAGGGATGATAATAATTTTAAAATCGTGAGGCCGCAAACCTGCGAGGCCCACGGCCTCACGATTATTTATTTAATCTTATGTGATTAGAGGATCACGCTCTGGGTACGCATAGCCCAAGGAGTGATGTTGATCTCTACGTTGAGGAAGTTGCGTACTGGGTCGTCTGGAGTGTCAGGAAGTGAAGGAATGGTGTTAGAACCAATCTCGCGGATACCATTAACCTTGATGTCGTACCAGTTGTTGCGCACGATACCATAGCGGCCGAGGTAGTTGTCGGCATTGTTGTTTTCATAAACACCAATGGTATTGTTGTTTACGAAACCTTCGCCGAGCCATGCACGCTTCCAAGGTGTCTCATAGTCACCGAAGTGCTTGATGAGAGCGGTGTAGTAAGCGAGACCGCCTGAGTACTTGTAGTAGTTGAACTCGTTGTTGATGTACTCGGTGAAGCGGTATGCCATAGTACCGGCAGTTGCAGGGTTGCCCCATGCTGTTTGAACATCAGTTTCAGAAACGCCAGCCTTGAAGTTGCCAGCTGAATAAGCCTTGAGGGTGATAGCAACAGTACCAACGTTATGAGCATCGGTAGTGAGCTCAATGTTGAAGATGTCCTTAACTGTCTTGCCTGCAGCAACATACTTGCTCATGAAGTTCTCCATGTTTACACGGCCACCGATAGTAGAGTAGATGTAAGCCTGAATAGAGTGCTCGTCAGCAGCTGTTGGGTCGTCCTGATACATGGTGGTACCATTCTGAGCGAGAGTCCAGAAGTCCTTGCCCTCGTTGAACTTAGCAGCGAGTACGATGCGAGTGGTGTTCTTCTCTGTCTGACGTGGAACGTCGAATGTGTTTTCGGTGCAATAGTATGTTGACTTGTTTGCACGGAAGTCAGAGAGGTCGGTTGGGAGCTCAAGAGCGCGAGTAACGAATGGGTAGTCAGACTCAGCAGCCTTAGTAGGATCAACGTCCTCATCATAGTTCATATCGTATGCCCAGTATGTGCGGAACTGGCCAGGAGTGATATAGTTCTTGTCAACCATACGATAGAGGTTGTTGTCGCCGATTACGCTATAGTAGTCACCAGCAGCATAGCGAGCTGAGTGAACGTTGAGGTCAGTGGTAGTCATGTGACGAGTAACATAGGTGTACTTGTTGGTGTTGTCAAGGATCCAACCGAGTACTTCATACTCTACAGTAGCGTCGTTAACGAGCTTGCCGTTAGCGCCGTCCCAGTCAACAGTTACCTTAGCAAGAGCGCGCTCTACGTTTACGGTGAAGCTAGCATCGCCGTCGAGAGCCTCCTGACGAGTGTTGTAGATCTTGTCGTAGGTGAAAGGAACGAGGGTAGTAACCTTAGCACCAGAAGGAGCTGCAGTACCACCAGCTACGCTTGAAACAGGCACGTTGGTCATGAAGAATGAGTTGGCAGAGAAGTCGCGGCCGGTCTCGTTGAGGAGCTCGTTCTGGAATTCTGCAAAAGTCTTGCCAATGAGATTTTCACCAGCAGCATTCTTGATGAGGTTGCCTTCCTTCTCTACCTCAAAGAACTGGTGGTCGTTGAGGATGATGAAAGCGAAGAGCTTGTCGCCCTCTGCGATGTTCTGGCTCTGGATCTCAGCTACGATGTTAGCCGAGCTGGTGATCTGGTCGGTGTTGCCGTTGAGCTGGAACTTGTCGCGCTGGTCGCTGAGGTTGTAAGCAGAACGGATTACTGCTGCATTCTCATCGTCTGTAGCACCTGAGAAGATTACGAGGAGGATGTCTTCTACTGCATACTCCTTCTTCTCGCCGTCGTTGAAGTCACCATTGTAGCGAAGGCCCATGCCCTTGGTGGTAGGGGTTGCTACACAGATGTCAACATAGCCCTTGCCATTGTCAAAGAGCTGTGCTGCGCCTGCAGCTTCATCGGTCACGCTGTCGCTAGAACAAGAAGCGAAAAGACCTACTACTGCTGCGGCAGCAAGATACATAAGTTTTTTCATAATGATAAATAATTAAAAGTGAATAAAAAAGTTAATAATGTATTTTAGAATTTAATATCCTTGAGATGTTTTACGAGTTCCATATTGCGGCGTGCCTCGGGCAGGCGGGCTGCCACCTTTTCAAACAGGGCATAGGCCTCGGCGTAGTTGCCTGTGTTGACAGCCAGGATGCCGCGCATATTTTCTGCCTCGTCAGAGTTGTCGGCCTTGCTGAGGTAGCGGGCTGCGCTCTCGTAGTCTTTGTCGTCGATAGCGAGGGCGGCTGCATTGATATTGGCAGCGATGCTGTCGGGGAAATATTTTACTGCTGTCATGATGGCGTGGTGGAATTCAGGTGTGCCGTGGGCATAGCTGTTGGCCACGGTGTACATCTGGTTGAGGCTCATCAGTTCTGGCGTGGTCTTGATTACCTGCTGCAACTGCTCCACAGAGAGTGGCTTGAGCTGAGTGCGGATAACAAAGTCGGTATAACGCAGTTTTGGGAACCAGTCGGGGTGAATCAACTCACGATAAAGGCGGGCGAACTTGGGACTGGTGATAAGTTCTGTCTCCTTGTTGTCGTAGTCTGTAGGACCGTAGGTTGGGCGGTCGATGAGCTGGAGGAGGTTGTTGCGGTCGGTCTCTGAGAGGGTGGTGGACTCTACAACCTGCTGGCGGAAGCCGGCCCAGTTTTCTGGCACTGCATTATAGGTGCACTTGTCGTTTGGCAAGTTATAGTTGCTTGCAATATAGTCGGCCACAGCCTTGGAACGGTTGGTGGCAAGATATTCGTTGTGAACATAAGGCGACTCGGGTGAGGCATAACCGCAGATGCTGATGCTCTGAATCTCCACGTTGGGGTTGGAGAGCGCATAGTGAATGCTGTCGTCGATGACTTTAAGCTCGTGGCGGTTGTCGATTACGTGCTGGCGGCGAGTCTGGCTGTGAACGTATGAATAGACGTCCTGATGGAGCTCAAACTTGTCAACCTCAAATTCTACGCGGGCTACGCCGTGGTGATTGATGAGCACTGGCACCTCAACCACTGGGGCTGGGTACGGCTTGATAATCAACTGGTTTACAGGATTCATGTTGAGCGGCAGGTCGGCCAACGGAGCAGTAGAACCCAATGGGCGACCGCATCCGCAGGTGTCAACCACTACGCGAATCATTGCGTCTTTCTGCAGCATCCAAGGCTGCATCGGCACACTTTCGTTATAGTCAAAAGCCTGTGCTTCTTTGCTCATGCTGCGCACCTCGTGCTTGATGTCGTAGCGATATTTGTTGTGGCTGATGGCCTGGCCGGTGCGCAGATATACATAGTGCATGTTGCGGAAGTCGGATCGTAGC
>JAZUHM010000484.1:0-1639 GCA_045641725.1 Bacteroidaceae bacterium
GCGCTCTCCATCTTTGACCAGGTGGCTTCATTCACGCAGGGCAACATCACTTACCAGAAGGTCATTGAAAACCTTAATGTGCTCGACTATGACTACTATTTCGACATTACCGACAGCATTCTGAAGTGCGACATACCCCAGGTAATGGTGACCCTCAACGAGATTCTCTCGAAAGGCTTTGAGGCCAACCACTTCATAGGGGGTCTCGCCAGCCACTTCCGCGATCTGCTCGTAAGTCGCGACGCTCAGACCCTGCCTCTGCTTGAGGTAGCCGACACTGTGCGCCAGCGCTATCAGGAGCAGGCCCAGCGCTGCCAGCCCCGATTCCTCTACTCTGCCCTGCGACTCTGCAACGACTGCGACATCAACTACCGCGCCTCACGCAATAAGCGTCTCCTCGTAGAAATCACTCTGATCGAGGTGGCTCAGCTCACGGCTGACGACGAGGCGCCTGCTGGAGGGCGTCGCCCTACACGACGCCTTCTCCCCATCTTCGCTCCTGCTCCGGCCCAGGTAGCCGCGACACGGAGCCCCCACACGCCGCAGCGCACCACACACCAGAATATTCCAGAGACTCAGGCGGCACAACCCGCAGCAGCGCAGCAGCAACAGTCCGCAACACCCACGAGCCGAGCTGCAACACAGCTCACACAGACGCCCATCCGCCGAGGCGGAGGACAGACCATCTACACCGGCCGACTAGGTTCAATCGTCTCCATCAACAACCGCGGCACACAGCAGTCCATCCCCCAACAGACGGCGCAAAACACCACCTCACAGGCTGCAGAGGCACAGCCCGCGCAACCCGTTCAGCAGGAGGTTACGCCGTTCACGCTCGACGACCTGATGTTCCACTGGCTGACCTTCGCCAATATGCTGCCCGTTGAAGACCGCGCAGAAGCTGGCCGCCTCAAAATTCTGAAGCCGGTCGTCAAGGAAAACTATAGCATAGAGGCCCTCGTCGATAATGACACCGCGGCCAAATATCTCGGCAAGATTACAGCCCGACTGACACAGTATCTGCGCGAGGCGCTCCACAACGACCTCATCACAATCTCCTTCCCCGTCGATCAGACACAAACGCTGCGCCGCGCCTTCTCGCCTCGCGAAATCCTGACACAGATGATAGAGAAGAATCCTGACATCGTCAAGCTCATCAAAACCTTCGAACTTCAGCTTGATTAGGCTCACATACAAACGAAGAAGGCTATAGCTTGGCCCACACTCCACTTAGTATTTACCCCAAAAACAAGACATTAACCCATGAACCACAAATACATCACCGTAGCCTACGACCTTTATGCCGACAATGAAGAAGGCATCCACGAACTCCTCGAACAGGCTCCTGCCGAATACCCCTTCCAGTTCATCACCAACCTCGGCATGGCACTCGAAAGCTTCGAGAAGCACGTAGCCGACCTCAACGCCGGCGACGAGTTTGATTTTACACTCAGCGTGGAAGAAGGCTATGGTCCCTACGATCCCGAACGCGTCATTGAGGTGAGCAAAGAGATGTTCTGCATTGATGGCAAATTTGCTGCCGACGCCGTTTATCCTGGCAACATCATCCCTCTGATGAATGAGGACGGCATGCGTTTCCACGGCCTTGTGACAGACGTCAAGGACAGCACTGTTGTGC
>JAZUHM010000485.1:0-6704 GCA_045641725.1 Bacteroidaceae bacterium
AATTATTTACTTGATGCCAAGTTTCTTGGCGATCTTTTCAGGGATTGCGTTCTTGTTGATCATGATGTTCATGGTCTTGTAAGCCATGTATGCCTTAGAGATGTAGGCGCAGCCACCGAACTTGTTGTAGTTGCCCCATGAGTTCTTCATCATGAGGTATTCCTTGCCGTTCTGGTCCTTGGCCATACCGTAGATTACCATGCCGTGGTCGTCGGTGGTTTCCCAGTTGTCGTATGCTTCCTGACGGAGCTCCTGAGTGATGGTCATTTCGCCTTCTTCTGCTACCTTGGCCTGCTTAGTGGCGCTCTTGCCGATCCAGCGCTCCTGGTCGCTGCCTTCTGCGCTCATCTTGCTCTTCTTAGAGCCTACTGGCACGCTGGCAACGCTGGTGCTCTTGCGGTTGAAGTAGTCCTCGCTCACGTCGGCACCCCATGCGAAGGTGTGGCCGTTCATCACAGCGTATTCCATGCACTCCATAAGCTCGTCGAGTGGGAGGTTGTAGCTGTTGGCCCAGCGCCAGTTGTCCTGTACCTCGATTGGGAACTGGGTGTAGAATGGGTGGTGTGTGAATGAGGTGAGGCTGATATACTCGTCCCAGTCAAGGCCGAGAGAAGCGGCAAAGCTCTGTGGGGTGTAGTTCTTGCCCTCATACTTGAATTCTGTAGGACATGGGCCTACATATGAGTCCCAGATGCCCTGGAATACGCTTCTCCAGACTGGAGTAACGGTCTTTGGGGCGTCCTTGCCTGTGATGCCGTCGAGGTATTTCTTAGAGAGCTTTTCAACCTCTGAGTGGCTGAAGAGGGTATCGCCGTAGAGCGAGCCTGCAGGCACGGTGGCTGTCTCTGGGCAGAGGCCGTAGGTCTTGGCGCAGTAGAGCACGTCGTAGAAGCTGCCGCCCTGTGAGAAGCTGACGTCGCCGTGCATACGGATATGTGTGTCGGCGCGGTCAACCATTGTCTTGTTGATTACAAAAGCCTCGCTGAGGTCGTAGGTCTTGCCGCTCTTGCGGAGGATTTCGGCCTCGAAATAACCGAGGGTAGAGAAGCACCAGCATGTGCCTGAGCGATACTGATTCTTAACTGAGGTAATAGGTGCTTGCTTGATTACCTTGAATTTGAGTTCTTCTGGCTGGTCGTCAGCAGAAGCCTGTACTGCAGGCATTGCGAGGAGCCCGAGGGCGAAGAATGCTGCAAAGATGTGTTTAAAGTTCATTGTTTTGTATTTTAAATTAGTGAATATTTTCTGTTGCTTGCGGCTTGGGGGCCGTTTTGTGGCGGAGATTTCCGAGCGCTTGCGGCTGGAGTGGCCGCAGCTGGGAGTATTAATAATGGAACTCGGCCACGTATTTCTCTACGTCGTCGGCGTGGTAAGGAATGAGGTCCTTGCCGAGGAAACGCACGCCGTCGTCGGTCACGAGCACGTCGTCTTCGATGCGGATGCCGCCGAAGTTCTTGTATTTCTCGACGAGATCGAAATTGATAAAGTCGGCGTTGATATTATTGGCCTTCCAGTAGTCGATGAGGTCGGGGATGAAATAGATGCCCGGCTCGTCGGTAATCACAAAGCCCTTCTGGAGGCGGCGGCCCATGCGGAGGCTTGCTGTGCCAAACTGTGTAGATGGCTGAATCTCGTCGTCATATCCCACATAGATTTGGCCGAGGTCTTCCATGTCGTGTACGTCCATGCCCATCATGTGGCCCAGTCCGTGAGGCAGGAAGAGGGCGTGGGCACCGGCCTGTACTGCTTCCTCGGTGTCGCCCTTCATCAGGCCGAGGTCCTTGAGGCCGTTGGTAATGAGGCGGCACACATCCATGTGGACGTCGTACCACATTACGCCCGGCTTCGCCTTGTCGAGGGCGAGGTCGTGGGCCTGCTCTACGATGGTGTAGATATCGCGCTGGCGGTGGGTGAATTTGCCGCCCACGGGAGTGGTGCGGGTGTGGTCGGAGCAATAGTTGTTGATAGTCTCTGCGCCGCAGTCAACCAGAAGGAGGCGTCCGGCCTCGAGGATGTCCATCTTAGGCTCGCCGTGGAGGATTTCGCCGTGCTGGGTGCAGATTGTTGCAAAAGAGACCTTGTCGCCCAGGGAGTTGGCGATGCCGTCGATTGTGCCGCCGATAAAGTGCTCTGTCACGCCAGGCTGGGCAAGCTTCATGGCAGTGGTGTGCATCTTGTAGCCGATAGAGCAGGCGCGTTCGATCTCCTTGATCTCATCGTCGCTCTTGACCGAGCGGAGAGCGACTATGGCCTTGATAAGCTTGAGCGAGGCCTTGGCCTTTTGCTCTGCGGGCTTGATGTCGAGCAGCTCCTGCAGGAGAATCTTGTTGTCGTGGCGATAGGGTGGGAGGAAGTGTATCTCCTGTCCGCTCTGCTTGGCTTGCTCCACGAGCTGGGCGAGTTTTGCAAAAGGCTCAGCGTTGGCCACGCCGGCCATGTCGGCCATGTTGCGGATGCTCTCAACAGAGCCGTACCACACGATGTCGTCGATGTCAATATCGTCGCCAATGAAATAATCCTTGTCGTTGTCAACGTCAATCACGCCGGCCAGTCCGTCGCGCTTGGCGCCAAAGAAATAGAGGAAGCTGCTGTCCTGGCGGAATGTGTAGCAGTTGTTTGGGTAGTTTGCGGGGCTGTTGTTGTTGCCCAGGATTACGATAAGACCGCTGCCCACTAATTCCTTGAGGGCTTTGCGGCGCTGGATGTATGTCTCTTTGCTAAACATGTTGTGTGCTTTTTTGATATTTGAGTGTTGCGAAGATACAATTTTATTTTTGAATATCCGAAATTTTATAGGCAAAAAGAGTCTTTAGCCCGCTGTCTTGCTGTGTTTTGAGCAAAAATTTGCTGTGTTTTGCGCAAAAATCACGCAAAAAGATGCACTAATCATAGCGGGGAGCGCTCTTGCCTGATGCCTTTGGGGGCTTTGGCGAGCTGGTGGCGCGCATTGGCAGCGGAGCACTGGCAGCGGAGCAATTGCAGTGCGCAATGGCCGCACTGCAATCAGAGCTGGTCGTAGGCCTGCTTGATAGCTTCGAGGGCTTCTATGAGTTCCTGGCGCGGCAGGGCGGTGTTGAGGCGCATAAACATGCGGCCGTCGGCGCCAAACATGCTGCCCTCGTTCATGAATATCTTGGCCTTGTCGAGGAAGAAGGCGTTAAGTTCCGCAGGTGTGGCGAACGGCATGTCGTGGCAGTCGAGGAATACGAGGAACGAGGCCTCGGTCTTCATTGGCTTGATCTTTGGGCAGTGCTGCGCCATGAAATCTTCTACGACCTTGATATTGCCCACGGTGTAGTCGATCATCTGGTTGAGCCAGTCCTCGCCTTCATCGGTGTAGCAGGCACGGAGGCAGTCGTAGGCGAAGATATTGCCGAATGCCACGTCGGCCATGTCGAGGAAGTGGTAGAGTTTTTCGCGGATGGCGTCGTTGAAGATATAATAATAGGATGTGCAGATGCCCGGCATGTTGAAAGCCTTGCTTGGGGCCATGAGGGTGATGCAGTTGTCCTTGGCGGCGTCGCAGGTGATGCAGAAAGGCACATGCTTGTAGCCCGGATGGGTCATGTCGGCGTGGATTTCGTCGCTGACTACGAGCACTCCGAGCTTCTTGCAGAGTTCTGCCAGGCGGATTAGCTCTTCTGTCTTCCACACGGTGCCGCCCGGGTTGTGGGGATTGCATAGAATCATCATCTTGCAGCCAGGCAGCTTCTGCTCGAGGTCGTCAAAGTCCATCTCAAAGCGGCCGTCCACGATTTTGAGGCTGCTCTCTACCTTGACGCGCTCGTTGATGTCGATCACCTGGTGGAACGGATGATATACGGGAGTCTGGATAAGGATTTTGTCGCCCTTGTTGGTGAGGGCAGTCACGGCGTGGTGGAGGCCCGGTACGATGCCCGGCACAAAGTGAATCTGTTCTTTTTTCAGTTCTACGCCGTGGCGGCGGCCTACCCAGTTGATTATGCTGTTGTAATAGGGATCAAATGGGAATGTGTAGCCCAGAACTTCCTGCTTGAGGCGCTCGCTGATAGTTTTGAGCACGAATGGCGGAGTCTTGAAGTCCATGTCGGCCACCCAGAGCGCGCGGAGGTCGCGGCGTCCTGTGGCTTCAAATATTACGTCCCACTTGAGGCAGTCTGTGCCTATGCGATTGATGTGCTCGTTAAAATTGTATTTCATATTATGTCGGTTGGTTAAAAAGTGTTTGAGGTTTTTGTTTATTTTTTTGAGAAAAGGTGGCCGATGAGGTAGCAGATAAATGCCACGGCCATGCCGTTGATGGAAGCCACGCCCCAGTCGAGGAGGTTGGCCACCACTGCGCCGGCCACAACGCCCACTACTGCGCTGATATTGACGGCTTTAGTCTTGGCTTGGTCGCCGAGGTCGTAGTTTTTCTTGTTGAAGAAATAGTCGCATACGAGAATAATGCCCACTGGCGGCAGGGTGCAGTTGAGAATGTTGAGATAGCTGCAGAAATTATTGTATAGCCACACGGCGAGCACGGTGCCAATCAAACCGCTTATGAGCACCATTATTTTTTTGCTGAGCCCGGTGATGTTGGCCAGGCCGAGGCCGGTAGAATAGAGGGCGTTGTCGTTGGTGGTCCAGATGTTAAGGCCCAGCACGAGGATTGCGGCGTAGAAGAGGTTGAGGTTAACCATCACGTCGAAGATGTCGTTGCCGCCGACATAGACTGAGCTTATAGCGCCAAAGAAGAACATGAGGCTGTTGCCGATGAAAAAGGCCACGATTGTGATGATGCATCCGGCCAGGCCGCTCTTGGAGAATCTGGAGAAGTTTGGAGTGGCAGTGCCGCCGCTCACAAAGCTGCCGATTACGAGGCCGGCGCCAGTGATGATGCCGAGATTCTTTTCGCCGACCTCAAACTGTTCGATGAGGCTCTTGTCGCCTTGAGCAATGGCCATGATCATGGCAATGGTGCCGAGTATTGCCACGCAGGGCACGGCTATATAGCTGATGATGCTGAGACTCTTGATGCCGAAGTAGGCTGTGGCGGTCATGCACACGCCGGCAATGGCCACCATGCTGTAGATAGCGATGTCGCTTTCGCCAAAGGCTACCTTGGCTATGGGTATGGCAAACATGGCAAGGCCCACGCCAAACCAGCCGGTCTGTGTAAAGCTGATCATTGCGCTGGGCAGGTAGCTGCCGTACTTGCCAAAGCTTCTGACGGCGAGCAGGTCGAGGCTGAGTCCGCTCTTGGCGCCCACGTATCCCAGTGCGCCGGTATAGGCTCCGAGTATGGCGCCGCCGAGCAGCAGTGCCCATATAAAATCGTAGAAATTAAGTCCGTCTGCCAGGTTCTGGCCTACCCACATGCTCGCGCTGAAGAATGTGAAGCCCATCATGATCATAAACATGCTCAGGTTGCTTCTGCGCGCGTTCTTGCTTACCACTGCCGATTGAAAATCAGCGTCTGTTTTCTTTGTGCTCATATAGTTCTGGTGTTTGTTATTTCAGGTATTTGTTGAGCGCCGATTCGATTTCCTGCATTCTGACGCTGGCAATCTGCAGCAGGTTGTATTTGCTGGCCTTCTGGCGGAATTGTTGCTCGGCGCGATAGAGGGCCTCGAGGGTTTGGGCGCTGGAGTCGTCGCTGTCTTGGGGCATGGTGTCGGCGTCGTAGTGGTTAAGCTCGAGCCACTCGTCGTAGTCGGCGGGTTCGGGGTAGCCGAGCTTCTCCTGGGTGAAGGCTTTCATGTTGACTTTGGGAGCCACAGCCTGTATGTCGCGCCAATAGTCCATGACTTCTTCATAGTGCTCGGGAATCTCATAGCGCCGTGCGCCGCCGTCATAGATTATGCACTTTTCAAACAAGGCGTAGGGGTTGTTGTAGAAGGCCGTTTTGAGTTCTGGCGCTACGACTCCGTCTTTCCAGTAGAAATCGATGGAGGGCACATTGACACCGGTGACGCCCTTGGTGTCGTAAACGGTGAATATGCCTTCGTAGAATACGCAGGTAAATCCCTCAAAGTCAGGCCAGTACTGGCGGATCTCGGAGGTGAAGTTCTCCATCATGTCGAAGGCCTTGGTGCCGCCGATGGTAAAGAAAATCACGCGGCGCAGCTTGGCTCCGCGCTTGCGGTATTTGTTGAGAATGTAGTCAAAGCACATTTTGAGCGTGTCGCCAGTGGCAATTATGTCGCCTATGAGCATGGTGCCGTTGTCAACGATGTTGTATTTCTGGTACTTGATGTCGAGGCCCACAATCTGCTTGTCGCGAATCTTGCGCTCGCAGGAGAGGAAATTGATGTTGTTGACCTGCAGGCCGGCGTTGAAGCAGCTCTCCTCCATTGAGTAGTTGAGGCCGCCGCGCAGTATGGTCAGAATGTCGATGCTGTCGTGCATGCCCTGCTCCTTGAGGTATTTGAGGGCCTCGATGGTGGGCGGCATTGTGTCGAGATAGGTTTGGAAACCGACTTCTTCGGGCTGCATGAGCAGGCGGCGCGAGCCCTCGTAGGATGTGATGTAATATTTGTTGAGGAGCTTGGGCGTGTCGAGGCGATAGAGTGCCACTTCGGCACTGCGGCTCACCTGTTTCAGCTTGGCTCCTTCGAGGTAGTTGTGCATAGTGTGTAAGAGTTGTTTAGTTGTTCTAACTTGCAAAAATATTAAAAAATGTTTAATAGCGGGCCAAATTACCTACTAATAATTATAAAAAGGAAGTTTTTTTGGTGAAATTG
>JAZUHM010000486.1:0-1542 GCA_045641725.1 Bacteroidaceae bacterium
ATTGATTGTAAGTCAATAAGTCAGAAGGAGAAAAGAGAAATGGACGAACAGGAAAAGATCGAGAAACTCGCAGATGCACTGGATTGGGATGCGTCGGCCTTGACGCCGGAAACTCATCTCGACGAGATGCAGTGGGATTCAATGGCCATGCTGACGGTCATCGCGGTTGCGCGTGCCTCAGGTAAGGCGGTGAGCGGTGCTCAGCTGCGAGATATGAAGACGGTCGCTGACGTTTTAGCGGTAATCTAATGTTATTTTGACATGTGCAACCCGATGGACCTTTCGGGTCGTCGCGTGCTGGTGACTGGTGCGTCATCTGGCATTGGGCGTGCCTGCGCGATACTCCTGGCTGATCTGGGGGCGTGTGTCATCTTGACCGGACGACGTGTTGCTGCCTTGGACGAGACGCGGCGGCAGATGAAATCCTCAGAACGGCATCTCGTCCATCCGTGCGACATCAGCAATCCGTTTGCTGTCGCCGAACTTGTGAGTGCCGCGGGAAAGGTTGATGGTCTTGTTCATGCGGCTGGCATAGGCCCGATGTGTCCGATAGGATTTATTGATGAGACGCATCTCCAGAGTGTCATGAAAACGAACTATTTCGCCTTTTTAGAGCTGATGAAACATTACTCCAAGGCAAAGAATCGTTTTGGCAAGATGTCTGTCGTGGCTGTTTCGAGCGTGTCGGCGCTTGCTGGTTGGGGCGGTGGCGTCGCCTATTGCGGTTCCAAGGGGGCGCTTAATGCCAGTGTGCGTGCGCTTGCCATGGAGTTGGCAGCCAAAGGGATTCGTGTTAATGCGGTTTGTCCCTCGAACATCAAGACTCCACTTTATGAAGCAGGTGCGGGCGATATGAATTCGGAGGCAGGTTTGGCTTTGTTGAAATCAAAACAGCCACTTGGTCTAGGGATGCCTGAACAGGTCGCCAGTGTGGTAGTGTTTTTGTTGAGCGATGCAGCTAGTTTTATTACGGGTGTCAGTTTGCCTGTCGATGGAGGCTATCTAGCGCAATAGAAGGATGGATTGGCGATGAGAAACGGTTGGTTTGTCTGGTGTAATTTCCTTTGCTTGTTTGCTGTTGTCCATAGACATCTGCCATGTGGTTATTACCCAGCTCCGCTTGAAAGTTTGGTTTATCTTGTTATCCCTTTGTTTTCGGTCATAGCAGGATATTCCTGGGGCGTGTTGCTCAAGAAAACAGGCGGCATTGGTCTTTGGTCGGGACTTAAGTTTTTTGTTTATCCATATTTTTTCTGGTTGGTAGCATATTACTTGTATAACAAAGTATTTCTTGCCGTGTGTTTTGAGCATCAGGCCTATAGCCTGCCGTCAGTCAAGGCAATCACCTGTTGGATTTTTAATGGTCAAACCATTGGTTTCCTCTATTATATTGTTTCACTTATATACCTGATGATCTCATCGATTGTGCTCTATAAGATTGCTACAAGGGCGCGGGTGTTTTACTTTTTGTCTGGTGTAGCAGCCATTGTGACATTTATGATATATACTTTTGTTACATATTCTGTTTATAAATCGTTCTAC
>JAZUHM010000487.1:0-3385 GCA_045641725.1 Bacteroidaceae bacterium
TTGTTGGACCTCCGTACCCCTCTGGCTCTTCGAGCCACCTCCCCTCCTCAGGGGAGGAGACGACTCAACCACAACTTCTAGTACAAATACCTGTAAAAAGAGGCTGGTGGTGCCTCTCAAGGCTCCTCCCCAAATCGCTTCTTACGCGATTTGCCCCTAAACAGGGGAGGAAACGGCTCAACCACGGAATGTTGTCGGACAATAATAAGAGACAATAAGGGTTGCAGACAATCCCGAGAGGGAATGCCTAAAGGTTAATAATCAGTAAGTTAAATTTGTCTAAGAGCCCTTTGGCGCCGACAAATCGGCATCTTAAAAAAACGGAGTGCGCGCTAATTTTCGGTCACAGCGCTGTGTACGTTCGTTCATAGCGCTGTGAACAAACGTTCACACCGCTGTGAACAACTGTTCACAGCGCTGTGAACAGAAATTAAGTCGAAGCATGATTTTTTTAGTGCGCGCGCAAGTATTTTTAAGTGGCTCTCAGATTGGTTTTTCCAATGCCTTGGTGGGGTGAGGGTGGGGCAAAATGTTATTTGCCGATTTTTACGCCCTTGTCGTTGGTTACCACTACTTGGTAAAGGAAATTGAGAGGTTTTTTCTCCTCGTAGAAATTGTGTTTTATGACTTTGACGCATTCGGGATCGCCTCGCTGCGACCATGTGGTGCAGAAGATGTCGAGGCTGTTGCTTATACTCTCAAACCATCCGAAATCGCCTTGATTTATTATCTCATCATCGGTAAAGGTGACTTTTACTTCGTAGCCGGGTATGTGGGCGAGTGTGCGATAGAGTTTGACATAATCTTCGGGAGTCTTGTCGGGGGTGGTGAGGTAGGTGACGATACGTTCGTTGATGCTCTTGACCACGGCGCGGTTGAGGGTCTCGTCCTTGTCGGTATAGAACTTAGCAAATGTGGCGATGGCTTGCAGCAGGCCTTCTTTGGTGCTAAGGAATCCCTCTGTAGTAGTGATGTTGAAGATGTCTGCGGCAGCCTCAGATTTTTTCCACGAGTTGTTGCCATGTTTTTTCTGTGCGCTTTCTTGCAGGGCCTTGAGGTAAAGTTCATAGTTGAGGGCGCCGCGAAGTTTGAAGGTTTGGAGAGAAAGCGTGTTGTTTTTATCCTGGTTGAGCCACCACTCTACGCCAATTGCGGTGCGGTAGTATGGCGATGTGGCATCGTTGTCGCGGAGCACTATGTAGTTGTGGTCTTTGCCGCCTACGACGTGAGGCTTCAGTCCCTCGGCATAGTACATCTCTACCTGCTTGCTCTGGGCGCTGCCGCCAGGTTGGAGAGTGCTGGTGTAGCAATAGCCGCCCTTGCATTTAGGCAGGTCAAGGTCGTAGGCTTGAATAAACTGGCGGATGATGTTGTCGGCAAAAATCTTGTCCTTCTTGCTGGTGTAAGGGATTTCGTAGGTCTTGGTGTGGAGGTAGTAGATCGAGTCGGGGCGGTCCTGGCCTTGCTCGCTGCCCGAGCCAGTGAGCCGGTCGGCAGGAATCTGGGCGAGGGCATTGAGCACATTGGAGAATTTGTCCCGGCTTGTGGCGGGTGAGTCGTGGGTTTGTGTTTGCCACGTAAACTTGCCCATAGTCTGTTGCATCTGTTGTATCTCGGGGTGTTCCTTGAGGAATTTGTCCATATCTTCTTTAGATGTGGTGCTGAATTGATATACTTGTGCAGTGCTGCAGATGCTGGCAGCTAATGCGAGGAAAAAGATAATGTGTTTCATCATATTGATAGTTCGGGTGTGTTGGATAGTTGTGCTATTTGAGTGAATAATTCTTCGTAGATGGCCTGTTGTATGAGCTCCTCTTCGTGTAGTTTCTGTTCAAGGATAGCCATGTAGAGCATTTCGTTGGCCGCGGTGGTTTCTTTGGGCGGCGGTGGGGTTGGAGTGTCTTCTGCCGGCGGCGCGGGATTGTCTGTTTCGGCCAGGACTTGCCTGATGGGCTTGGATGCAGGCTTTGGCGGCTTAGGCTTTTTTGCAGTTGCCGTCAGCAGTGGTTGGGGCGCGGCGGAATAGGCAGTTGTGTCGGAGCTGTCGGCGGGCATTGCGTTGCGCGGAGTCTCTGTCTGGTCAGACTTTTTGGCTATGAGCGGCGTGTCGGCAGGTTGTTGCCACAAGAATGTGAATACGCCCATGCAAATTACAGCCACAACCACTGCCGCCATCAGTTGATAGACTTTGAGTCGGGCGCGGCTCAGGGCCTTGTTGACGCTCTGCTCGGTGCCGCCTGTGAGCGCGGCGATTGTGGGCACGTCCTTGCCGTTGAGGTAGCGCATTTGCAGGAGCTGACGCTGTTTGGACGGGAGTTTTTCCACCGCCCTCATGAGCTGTTGCTCGCGCTCCTCTATCTCTTGCGGGTTGTCGGAGTCCATTGGCAGGTCTATCGTGTCGATGCTGACAGATTGGGCGCTCTTGCGATATTCGCGCTTCTTCAACTCGTTGATACACAAGTGTTTTAGAATTGTGAAGGCCAATCTATCGACGTCAGACTCCAGCAGCATCTGGTGCATGGCCCACAGCTTGAGCAAGGCGTCTTGAGTGATGTCCTCCGCCTCGTCGTGGTTTTCCAGATAGCGAGTGGCCGTCGCCACCATCCGGCTTCGCAACCTTTTTACTTCGGTTATGTATTTGTCTTCTGTCATAATGTCTAAATGAGCAGGCATTTTCTCTGCCTCTCTATTTATATAACAAGCGACTTGGCGGATTTGGACATGTTTTTGTGAGAAAAATTTTCAATCGCATGGTTTTTCGCACTGTAAAGGTAGCGTTTGTGACGGAAAAAGGCAAATTTGCGTGAAATAAAAATGTTTTTTCATAGTTTCTACGCGCGTATATATATAATAAGGTAGGCTGTTTGTTTTGCTCGCGCGTAGTATGGTTATGAGAAAACGTGACTTGCCAGCACCCCCGCGCTCTTGCATTTGGCAATCTGTGCAAGATTAAAAGCTAACGCCTCGGTCGGTGCCTATTGTAGCTTGGCGTGTCCCGAGGCATTGGTATCGTCCGTTAACTCCTCTTTATCTTCCTTTAACTTCCCCTTAACTCTTATAAAAAATGGTTGGCTGCTGTTGCGAAGATTGTGGTGTTAATCGTTTGTGTCGTAGAGGTGGAAAAAGCGGCGCATCATGTGCCACTTCTGGTCGGATGTGTCGTTGGGTGAGCACTGCTGGTATTGCGCGTTCCAGGTCTCCCACTCCTGTTGGCGGGGGAGTGTGGCGAGGCGTGCCATGGCTTCGTCTCAACTGAAGTCGTCGGGCGCATCTACTATCATCACGAGGTGGTTGCCCGAGATATAGATTTCCATTTCCTCGATGCCCACGGAGCGGATGCCCTCGATAATTTCGGGCCACATCTGCTCTGGCGAATGCTGGCGGG
>JAZUHM010000488.1:0-4319 GCA_045641725.1 Bacteroidaceae bacterium
ACTTTGTTTGGGGCTACCCCTCTGGCCCTTCGGGCACCTCCCCTAATCAGGGGAGGAGACTGCCTCGGTCGGAGCTCGGCGCGAGACGCGCCAAGCTACGAAATGCACCATTTTTCGGTTGGGACATTTTTAGGAGGTAAAGGACGATAGCAAAGGCTCGCTTGGTGTCTTTCGTAGTTTGGCATTGCTTGGGGCTACCCCTCCGCCCTTCGGGCCACCGACACCGTCGTCGCTTTTTCTTTCGAGGCTGGTGATGCCTCTCAAGGCTCCTCCCCAAATCGCTTCTTACGCGATTTGCCCCTAATCAGGGGAGGAGACGACTCAATCACAGTCTTTTGTTATACCAGACACTAATAATACCTTATATAATAATACGCGCGCGAGGGGGCGCTGGGACGAGGCGGCGAGAGCGATTTTTGAAGCCCGAAAAATACAACGTATTGCGCGCCCGAAAAAACGAAGTGCGTGCAAATTTTGGTTCACAGCGCTGTGAACAATCGTTCACAGCAGTGTGAACAATCGTTCACAGCGGTGTGAACAAACGTTCACAGCGCTGTGAACTGAAATTAGCACGCAATTAGTTTTGGTAAAGGCGCAGAAAAGTATGTTTTTGGCGCAGCGGTATCGTTTTCGTTGAACGAGAATTTTCGTAAATTGAACGTAAATTTCCGAAAAATTTTGTCTAATGCGTTTGCACCAATGAACAAATAATTTACGAATAATTTGCGCATCATTTATGATAATTCGCGTTATAAAACCAAGCGCCAAAGGCGCACCAAATGCCTGTGGCGCTACGTAAATGGCCGAAAATTATTCGAAAATTTTCATAGATTATTGCCTCGGTCGGTGCTCAGCGCGGTGCAAACGGCGGCGAAATTTTGCCCGTAGGAGGTGTAAAATATTCAAAAAATTTAACTTAACGTACACACAAATATTTAATACAAAAATCGCAAAGAACACACGTGTTCAATCCGACAATTTTTCCAAAATAAGGGCCACAGATTCCGTTATACACAAATCGTACTCTTTTTGCAACCTCAACTTTACAAAATGTGTTAATTTCGCCCCTGAATCATTAAAAAAGCATAATAACTACCCCCCCCATTTGCAAATCAACAATTCTAGGCCTCGTCTTTTTGGAAAAATTGCTAACTTTGCAGCAACTCTTTTCCACACACGAGCGCTCGCGCTATACGTGCGTAGGTATGTAAAGCAAATACTATTTAACAATAAAAAAACTATACGACTCGTTCAACAACGGCAAGGTACTTATGAAAACACTAACCACACATACATGGAAACGATTGATTTTTGTGCTCATTCTGGGCACAATGCTCATGGTGTCGTTTTCATCAAGGGCTGCCTCGCATCCGCTGTCGCTCGTTATCCAGAACGCCGACACTCTCAAGTCCACGCCGTTTGAATATGCCTACGTCATCCCCTATGGTCATGTGCCAGAGCCATTGACCGACAGTTTGTTCTACAAGTCGGCCAAAGGTGTAATTTTCCCTGTCAACAAATACAACCTCAACCTGCAAGACCCCTGGCTGCGCGAGCTCAACGACATCGTGTCGCCCTGGGCCAGCCAGAACGGACTGAGACTGCGCTATGTCGAGATGCGAGGCGCATCATCGCCCGAGGGTCCCGCCAAGTGGAACGACTTCCTGGCCGAGAAACGTAGTCAGGCGCTGCAAGGCCAGTTGTCCAAGGTGTTTGGCGACAGTTGCAAGATGATTGAAATCAAGGCGTCGCCCGGGGACTACGCCGCGCTGCTCTTTATGATGCACGAGGCCAACGACCCCGACCTGGCGACAGTGTCCAGCATCATCCTGCGCAACAACGGCAACCGCATAGCCATCAAGCGCGAACTGCGCAACAGAGAGAAGGGCATGCTCTGGCGCCGCATCTTCAGAAAATATTTTGCCCAGATCCGCTATGCCCGCGTGATGCTCTATTTTGAGCCCCTCACCCCGCCGGCCATCGTGCCGCCGGTGCAGCAGCCAGACACCATCGAGGAGATAGTGCCCGACACCGTCATACCAATCCTGTTGCCCGACACCGTGCCGGCCATCACCCCCACCCCGCTGCCGCCGCTGGTCAAGGCCGACTCGGTGGTCTATCGCCGCGAGCTGCTCTCGATCAAGACCAACCTGCCTGAGCTGGGCGCCTATGTGCCCCAATACGGCTGGTGCCCGATGCCCAACCTGGCCATCGAGTACTACCCGCTGCACGGCCACTTCACCTACGGCGCGTCTATCGATTTCCCCTGGTGGATAGGCAACACCACCAACCACAAATACTTTGAGCTGCGCAACTATCAGCTCGAGACCCGCTACTACCTGCGCTCGGGCGACATCGACAAAAACGATCCCGCCGACGGCGTTGCCTTCAGAGGATTCTATCTGCAGGCCTATGCCCACGCCTTCCTCTACCAGATTGGCTTCACCGCCAAGAAAGGCTGGATAGGCGAAGGCCTCGGAGCCGGCCTCGGCCTGGGCTATGTGCTGCCGCTGGGCCACAAGGGCCACTGGCGACTGGAGTTCGGCGCACAGTTTGGCGCCTTCTTCACCAAATACGACCCGTTTGTGTACGGCTGCCCCGTGGATCACATCGACAACGGCCTCTACTACTACGACTGGACCGGCAAGGCCGGCGACTTCCGCAAGCGCCAGTACAACTTCTTCTGGTTTGGCCCCACACGTCTCAACATCTCGCTCACCTACGATCTGCTCTACCGCAAGACGGCCAAGAGCGTGAGCTTTAAGAAGAAAGGAGGTGCCCAATGACAAACCTTAAAAACCTCAAGGGCCTCGGCTCACTCGCACTCGTTGCGCTGCTGGGCATGGTGCTGACGGTGCTCTCGTCGTGCGAGCGCCGCCCGCTGCTATTCCTCCACGACGAGGGCGAGCAGCCTATCATACTCAAGATTCCAGTGATACAGCTCGACCTCGACCTATTCTGGGACTATTACTCCGACTACGACTGGCGCGCCGAATGGACCTACGGCTGGGACGACAACGACCGCAAGGTCTTTGGCGATTCCATAGGCTACACCATACCCGACGAGTTCTGCCTCAACCGCTACTTCATAGGCGCCATGGCCAACCAGCGCCACACCGAGCGCGAGAGATTCAACTTTGCCGGCACCCGGTTTATCGAGCGCTACAAGTTCGGCTACTACGACATACTGACGTGGAGCAAGATCATACCGCTCGAAGAGGCATATAGTATCGAGCTGATAGAAAACCTCGACTCCGTAGTGGCCATGACCCGCATGACCACCCACTCGGCGCCCTATTACCCATCCAGCTTCCCACGCGCCTTCAACCAGCCCGAGCAGCTCTTTGCCGGCTATATGCAAAACCTCTATGTGTCGAGCGACTATAACGACTACGACTACTACGACCCCGCCACCAACACCTATTATAAATATGTCAATATGACCCTGCTGCCCGTGACATATATCTACCTCACCCAAGTGCGCCTGCACCACAACCGCGGCCGCATCGACGGCGTGAGCGGCGAGGCCAACCTCAGCGGCATGGCCCGCTCAGTCACCCTCAACAACGGAGTAGCAGGCCACGAGGTGGCCACCATCCACTACAACGTGCTCTTTAAGCGCAACCGCCCCATACAGCGCACCGGCGAACTGGTGGACGTGGCCGGCGGCCGCCTGCTCACCTTTGGTATCCCACGCCAGAACTCAGCCCGTCTCAAGGGAACCGACCCCCTTGGCTACGACGGCAGACACTATATGGACGTCAATTTCATCTTCAACAACGGTATGGACTCCACGTTTGTCTTTGACGTCACCGACCAGGTAAAACGCCAGTATAAAGGCGGCGTTATCACCATCGACCTCGATGTCGATACCATCCACATCCCCACCCGCAAAGGCGGCTCCGGCTTCAACGCCGTAGTCGAAGACTGGGAGGAGAAAGAATACGAATTTGAAATGTAATTACTAACCCTAAAAGACACTAAAAAGACACAGAAAGAGCTAAAACAGATAATTATCAGAGCGCAGCAAGCTGCGCAGATATCGACCCCTCAGTCGCTTCGCGACAGCTCCCCTCCCGGGGAGCAGACGACTCAAATGCGAGCCGACTCCGCCAACAACGACTCAAATGCAAACAACTCCGCCAACAACGACTCAAAAGTGAGCGGCGGTCTCCTCCCCTAGGCGAGGGGAGGTGCCCGAAGGGCGGAGGGGTCGCCACCGAGCAACACACAGTCGCAAGGCAATGACTCAATCGGGGCGCAGCAGGCTGCGCAGACGTCGGCCCCTCAGTCGCTACGCGGCAGCTCCCCTCCCTCGG
>JAZUHM010000489.1:0-9008 GCA_045641725.1 Bacteroidaceae bacterium
CTGCTGGTTTAAGCCACTCACCCAAACTTCCAGTCCGCATTTTCGCTCAAATGCGGTGCAAAGGTAGCACCTTTTTTTGAATCTCCAAATTTTTTTCCGACTTTTTTTAGAAAAATGTGTGTATTTTTTAAAAATTGGCGTTTTTGGATGGATAAATCCCCGGTTTGGACTATTTTCCTTGTTGTTGTTTGGATGAAGTGCGGAACTTTGCCGGGAGGGCTAATCTTGATTTTCTGTGGAGCTGGTGCGGCTTTTTTGTACCTGGTATAGTTGCCAGCTGTTGTAAATGTTGTGCCAGATAGAGTAGAAACCGCCGGCAAGAGAACTGAGCGGCGACATAAAGGTGTAGCCCATCCAGATTGCAAAAACGGTGTTTTTCTGTCCGGCACTCTGGGCGGCGCTGATAGGCTCGCCGTACTTGCGGCCCAGATAGCGGCCGATGGCAAACTGGATGACGCATGCCAGGGCTGATGCCAGTGCAATGCCCGCCATATATATCACCGGGCAATGGGAGTGATCGATGGTTTTGCACGTTACGGCGATGGCGAGTGCCAGGGCTACTGCCCACAGGTAAAAGGCCAAATCCTTGTAGCGCGCAAACCATTCTGTGATGTGCGGATTGATGCGCCGCAGTATCATGGCCAGCAAGAATGGGCAAAACAAAAGCGGGAATACCTTACTTATTATAATAAGGAAAGAGTTGATGAAATTGTGCTCGGCTGATGGGTGCATCAGGGGCACCAGTGCCGGAACGAGCAGTGCAGTGGCGAGATTGATAAGAATCGTGTAGGTGGTGAGGGTTGCCGGATTGCCTTTGAGTTTCATCGTGACCACCGCAGCTGCTGTGGCTGTGGGGCATATCATGCAAAGCATGAAGCTCTCAATCACAAGTGCCCAATGGTCAAGTTCGCAGTTGATGACAATCAGGGCGCAAAGGCTGAAGCTGATGGTTTGCAGAGCCAGTAGCCACCAATGCCATCTGGCAAAGTGAAGGTCGGAGAATTTCACCTTGCAGAAAGTCAGGAAGAGCATCGAGAAGATAAGTATCGGCTGAATGATGCTGACGGCTTCGTTGGCAAAGCTATGGGTGCTGTCGAGGGCTGGTATCGACTTGTAGCCGAAATACGCCGCCACGCCTATGAGCATTGATATGGGCAATGTCCAGGTTCTTAAGAATTTTATAATACCAGACATTTTGTGTGGAAAATTCTATTTGTTGCAATCGTCTGTGAGTCTGTGGCTTATGCGCATAGCGCAGAAGTTGGGACCGCACATGGTGCAGAAATCTCCGCCTGTTAGGTGGCTTTGTTTGTAGTATTCAAGGGCGCGCTCGGGGTCGAGGGCGAGATTAAACTGGTCTTTCCAGCGGAACTCGTAGCGTGCTTTGGACAAGGCGTTGTCGCGCAACTGTGCACCGGGATGATGCTTGGCTAGGTCGGCGGCATGTGCGGCTATCTTGTATGCCACTACACCTGCTCTTACGTCGTCGCGGTCGGGTAGGCCGAGATGTTCCTTTGGTGTCACATAGCAGAGCATGGCTGTGCCATACCAGCCAATCATGGCGGCACCAATGGCCGAGGTGATATGGTCGTAGCCAGGGGCGATGTCGGTCACGAGAGGGCCGAGTGTGTAGAATGGTGCTTCGTGGCATTTCTCAATCTGGCGATCCATATTCTGGCGTATCTTGTCCATTGGCACATGGCCTGGTCCCTCGATAAATGCCTGCACATTCTTTGCCCATGCGTGTTCTACGAGTTCGCCCATGGTGTCGAGCTCGGCAAACTGGGCCTTGTCGTTGGCGTCGTAGATGGCTCCAGGGCGGAGGCCGTCACCCAACGAGAGGGCCACGTCGTAGCGTGCGCAGATGTCGCAGATGTCGTCAAAGTGTTCGTAGAGGAAATTTTCCCGATCGTGGCGAACGCACCACTCGGATATGATACTGCCGCCGCGGCTGACCATGCCGCATAGGCGTTCCTGCGAATAATGTACGTTTTTTCTGCGAATGCCGCAGTGAATGGTAAAATAATCCACGCCTTGCTCGCATTGCTCAATCAGAGTGTCCTTATACATTTCCCAATCGAGTTCCATGGCATTGCCTTTGACCTTTTCGAGTGCCTGATAGATAGGCACAGTGCCCATTGGCACAGGGCAGTTGCGGATTATCCATTCGCGGGTCTCGTGTATGTTGTTGCCGGTTGAGAGGTCCATCAGTGTGTCGCCTCCCCACTTGCAGCTCCAGATAGCTTTTTCAATCTCTTCGCTGATGCCCGAAGATGTGGCAGAATTGCCGATGTTCGTATTGATTTTAACGAGGAAATTGCGGCCGATAATCATCGGTTCAGCCTCGGGGTGGTTGACGTTGGCCGGAATGGCGGCGCGGCCAGCTGCTACTTCCTGGCGCACAAACTCAGGGGTGATGTACGACTCGATACCGAGTGCCTCGCAATTCATCTTCTCGCGGATTGCCACATATTCCATCTCGCGGGTGATGATACCTTGGCGGGCATAATACATCTGTGTGAGCTGGTGGCCGTTTTTGGCGATAAGAGGCAGGTGGGTATTAGGGAAACGGATCTCGTCGAGCGAAGGGTCGCTGGCTCTCATGCGGCCATATTCTGAGGTAAGGTCGCTCAGTGGGGTAGTGTCGCCTCGCTCTTCGATCCACGATGTGCGCAGCCTCTCGATACCCTTGTTGATATCGATATCTTTCTGCGGGTCAGAGTAAGGGCCGGATGTGTCGTAAATCATCACAGGCGCATTCTCTCGGGTCGTGGTTGTGCCGTCAGAGTTCTTGGTAACGGTAGGTGTCAGCTCTACCTGGCGCATGCCCACTTTGAGGTCTTTGTATATACTGCCCTCCATGTAGATTTTCTTAGACGAAGGGTATTTAATCTTGAATGATTCTTCCATTGTGTAGTTTAATTTGTGGCAAAGTTAATCATTCTTTAACGAATTCCGAAAGGATTTTCTTATTTTATATTTAAAAAGGTAGAAATTGACTATGAATATTTTGTGAATAATGTAGGTTTTGCTGTAAAAATCACAGAATTTTTATTCTGAAATTTTGTACAGGATTTTGACGAAAATAGAGCGCGGCAGAGTTGCGAGGTGTGAGAGAAAGGCGCAATTTGTCGATTTTGTACGCGCAAAATAAAGTGCTCCGTAAAATTTGTGGCCTTTTAACCAAAAAATATGGCGTTTTCGCAATAATTTTTGTCGTGCTAAAAATTAGAAATGCCGTGAAAACCAACCGTTAGCACGAAGAAAAAATTTTTCCGCACGCTAAAAAATCCAGAAAAAGCGCGCAAAAATTTTGTAATTGCGCACAACGTTTTGATTGCCAGTAAATTATCGCTAATGCCGAAATTTTGCGATATTTTGGCCCGAGTGCGACCACGTTTGAATCTGAGCGATTCTAGAGCCATTAGGAAAGTGAATATTTTGTGAATATCGATATAAGCAAATGTATGATGAGGTTGGAAAAAATGGTGGCGAAAATGATGGTGTTGTTAATGATAACGAGTTTAAGGAATGCGCATGCGCATAATATAGAATATTCTGAGAAAATTGGTGGTAATTTAAAAGGAAATGCTAACTTTGTGGAAAGAACATCATCATCAAATGATAGTCTAATCAATTTCAAAAACGAAAGCGATAATAATAATTATAAACATTTATTAGAAAAAGAAAATATTTATGAAGAAGCATCAAGGTTGTTTGACTGGATTAAGCAAGGAGGCTATGGAAACAATGAGGTCTATTCGAGAGACTTATATGAAAACGTTTCAGAATTCGCCGGAGTTGTCTCAATTGTCTCCAGAGGAATTGCGGAAGAAAATAGGAATGTGTATAATCGGGAGCAGAGAACTCAAGAGGCAAAAATCATTGGAGAATTAGCGCATGCTAATCATCGCTCATAAAAGTGTTGTTTTTGAGCCAATCATCGCTCATAAAAGTGTGGTTTTTATGCCAATCATCGCTCATAAAAATGTGGTTTTTATGCAAATCATCGCTCATAAAAATGTGGTTTTTGTGCCAATCGTCGCTCATAAAAATGTGATTTCTCTTGCGTATATTATTGAAAATGTGTACTTTTGCCTCCGAATAATTTTTTTACTTAAAAATGGAGAGAAATATTTATCGCGAATTAGTTGCCTGGAAAAACAACCCAAAGCATAAACCGTTAATACTTCTTGGCGCAAGACAAGTTGGCAAAACTTATATATTGAAGAAGTTTGGTTCGAGTGAGTTTGAAGACATGATTTATATAAATTGTCATAACAATTCATTTGTAGAACATCTTTTTAGTGATTTCAACATTGAACGCATTCTTTATCAAATACAGCAAGCATATGAAAAAAAAGTTGTTGTTGGCAGGACTCTTTTGATTTTTGATGAGATTCAAGAAGTTGCAAATGGAATTTCTTCACTGAAATATTTCTGTGAAGAGGTGCGAGATTTGCATGTGGTAGTGGCGGGTTCCCTCTTAGGTATTTCGCTTAGAAGTGATGAAATTTTCCCTGTTGGCAAGGTTGATGATTTGAGGATGTATCCAATGACGTTTGATGAATTCCTTCTTGCGAATGGCCGTGAGATGTTAGCCGAATGTGTGCGAACATTAGATTGGGAATCAATGAAGCTACATGATGAAATACTTATTGAATATCTCCGACAATATTATTTTACTGGTGGTATGCCTGAGGCTGTGTCCGTTTGGCTTGAGGAACATGACGCAAAAAAAACACGAAGAGTACAGCATTCGATACTTACTACATACTATAAGGATATGGGTAAGCATACGAAAACAGAAGTTGTGCGTATTAGACAGTTATGGGATGGTATTCCGTCACAGTTGGCAAAGGAAAATAAGAAATTTGTATTTGGTGCGCTAAAGAAAGGAGCGAGGGCGAATGATTTTGAAAAGGCTTTGCAGTGGTTAGTAGATGCTGGGCTTATATATAAAGTGCCAAGAGTTTCAAAACCTTGTGAACCATTAAAGTTTTATGCAGATGAATCAGCTTTCAAGATATTTCTGTTAGATCATGGACTTTTAGCATGTATGTCTGGAGTACGTTCAAAGGAGATGTTGCTGGGAATGAAGTTGTTCTCGGAATTCAAAGGCGCGTTTACTGAAAATTATGTTCTGACTCAGATAAAGAGTTTGGAACTACACGACGATATGGGTAAGAATGTGTTTTATTTCAATAAAGATAATTCACGAATGGAAGTGGATTTTATTATTCAGGGAAACCAAAGGGTTCTTCCTGTTGAAGTAAAAGCAGAAGTGAACGTTCAAGCAAAATCGTTAAAAGTATTTGTTAGTAAAGAATTTCCAGAATTCGGGCTTTATGGTTTTAGACTTTCGATGAAGCCATATGTTGAACAAGACAAGTTGGTCAATATACCTCTATATGCAGCTCAGGCTTTTTTTGTTAACGAAGGACTGGGCACGGATGATTAGCATGTTTGTCGTTTGTGCAGAAGTGCAATTTTGTGTCATAATTGTTATGTGAATTTAGCAATGTCATATTTTGTAACGTGCTGATTTACTGCGATCGTAAAAAAATATGTGCTTTTGTTTGAAAAATGAGGAATATTGTTTAAATTTGCAGCCGTTTTGCACGTATGTACGTATGTGCGAATATACCATTGTAATAATTTTAAACATTCAATATTTTATTATGTCAAATTTGTTAACAATCAAAAAAGGTCTTGATATCCGCTTGAAGGGTAGGGCACAGGAGGTTGTGAAGGAGATTCCTGTCAAGGGAATCTATTCCATTGTGCCAGACGATTTCTATGGATTCAAGCCAAAGCCTGTTGTCAAGGAGGGCGAGACGGTGTTGGCCGGCGATGCTCTGTTTGTCAACAAGGAGGTGCCAGAGTTGAAGGTGGTGTCTCCAGTTAGCGGCAAGGTAGTCGGAGTCGTTAGAGGCGAGCGCCGTAAATTGCTCGCTATTCAGGTAGAAGCCGATGGCCAGCAGCAGTTTAAGGATTTTGGCAAGCATAATGCCCAGCAGATGAGTGCCGACGAAGTTAAGGCCCTGTTGCTTGAGAGCGGTATGTTTGCTTTTATCAAGCAGCGTCCTTATGACATCGTGGCCAATCCTGCAGATGCGCCAAAGGGAATCTTTGTGTCGGCATTCAGCAAAATGCCTCTCGCACAGGATTTTGCCGTAGCGCTCAAGGGTAATGAGGCTTATATGCAGGCTGGTATTGAGGCTTTGAGCCGCATCGCTCCTGTGAGCCTTTGTATCTCTCCAGAGCAGGAGGATACTATGCTTGCTACCATGCCGAATGCAGAGGTGTATGTGGTGAAAGGTCCAAATCCGGCAGGCAATGTGGGTGTGCAGATAAATCATATCTCGCCTATCAACAAGGGTGAGGTTGCGTGGACTCTCGGTGCTGAAGAAGTGATTATGATTGGCCGCGTGCTTGCTGAAGGCAAGGCTGATTTGACCCGCACAATTGCTGTGGCAGGTGCTGAGGTTAAGGAGCCATGCTATTGCAAGACTCTGGTCGGCACTCCACTCAAAGCGATTCTTGAGGGTAATCTGCAGAGCGACAATGCCCAGATTCTTAATGGCAATCCGCTCGTTGGCGCCAAGGCTACCATTGACTGCGCTTTGGCCGCACGTGCAACCGAAGTGACCGCTATTCCTAATGGTGCTACCAAGGATGAGGTGCTCGGCTGGATTATGCCCCGATTTAATGATTATTCCACAAACCGCTCTTATTTCTCTTGGCTCCAGCCAAAGAAGGAGTATAACCTCGATACCCGCATCAAGGGTGGCGAGCGTCATATCATAATGAGCGGTGAATATGACAAGGTTTTCCCTATGGATATCTATGCCGGCTATCTGGTTAAGGCTATCCTTACCGGCGATATCGACCGCATGGAGGCCCTTGGCATCTATGAGGTGGCTCCAGAGGATTTTGCCGTGGCAGAATTTGTGGATTCTTCAAAACTTGAACTGCAGCGAATTGTGCGCGAAGGCCTCGACATGCTGCGCAAGGAAGTTGAATAAGGATTATTATTTAAGACAATGAGTATAATAAAGAATTTTTTCGATAAGACAAGACCACATTTCCAGGAGGGCGGCAAATTGAGCGCACTCCGCTCGGTGTATGATGGTTTTGAGACTTTCCTGCTCGTGCCTAATGCTACGAGCAAGAGTGGCGTGAGCATTCACGATGCTATCGACTCCAAGCGAATCATGTCGATGGTGGTGATTGCTTTGATTCCTGCAATGCTTTTTGGTATGTACAACATTGGTTTGCAGCACTATACCGCTGCCGACATCGTTAGCGGCAGTTGCTGGTACGAGATGTTTGCATATGGTTTCCTCGCATTGCTTCCTAAGATTATTGTCAGCTATGTAGTCGGCCTCGGTATTGAGTTTATCGTAGCGCAGATTAAGAAAGAAGAGATTCAGGAGGGCTATTTGGTGAGCGGTCTTATCATTCCGCTTATCCTGCCTATCAACTGTCCGCTTTGGATGATGGCAGTGGCAGTGGCCTTTGCCGTAATCTTTGCTAAGGAAATCTTTGGCGGTACAGGTATGAATATCTTCAATGTCGCTTTGGTAGCGCGTGCTTTCCTCTTCTTCTCATACAGCGGCAGCATGACCGGTGATGAGTGCTGGGTGGCAAAGGAGCCTATCCTCGGCCTTGGCAAGCAGTTGGCTGACGGTGTGACAATGGCCACTCCTTTGGCTCACGCTGACGGCGCGATTGAATATAGCACAATGGATATGATTATCGGTACCATCCCTGGCTCAGTTGGTGAGACCAGTGTTATCGCAATTGCTATTGGTGCCGTAATTCTCTTGTGGACCGGTATTGCCAGTTGGAAGACCATGCTCAGTGTATTTGTGGGTGGCGCTTTGGCAGCATTCCTGCTCAATGACCCTGAGGTTTCTAAGATTGAGTGGTATCAACATCTGTTGCTTGGCGGTTTCTGCTTTGGTGCTGTGTTTATGGCAACCGACCCGGTTACCTCTGCCCGCACCGAAGGCGGTAAGTATATCTATGGTTTCCTGATTGGTGTGATTGCCGTTGTGGTGAGAGTGCTGAATCCTGGTTATCCAGAGGGCATGATGCTCGCGATATTGTTTATGAACCTCTTCGCTCCGCTGATTGACTACTGCTTTGTGCAGGCCAATATCAGCCGCCGTGCCAAGAGAGCAAAGAATGTTGAATAATGGTAGAATAATTTACGTAAGACTATGAGCAAGAAATTAAATACCAATTCAAATATCTACATCATTATCTATGCGATAGTGATGGTAGTGATTGTGGCCTTTTTGCTTGCATTTGTGAGCAAGGCCCTGCAGCCACAGAGCGATGCCAATGTGGCTATTGATAAGAAGTCGCAGATTCTGGCAGCCCTCAACATCCGTGGACTTGAGAAAGACCAGATCGAGGCTAAGTATAACGAAGTGATCGTGGCTGACCAGATAGTTGACAGCCTGGGTAATGTCGTCAATGAAGGCAAGAACAAAGACAAGGCAGCTTTTGGCCTGAATTCTAAGGACATCAACAACAAGAGCCTTCCTCTTTATGTTTGCAATATAAACGGTGAGACCAAATACGTTGTTCCTGTTTATGGCAAGGGTCTTTGGGGCGCGCTCTGGGGCTATGTTGCTCTCAATAGTGATGCCAATACAGTCTATGGTGCTTATTTCTCTCACGAGAGCGAGACTGCTGGTCTTGGTGCACTCATTTCTGAGGAGAAATTCCAGAACGAATTCCCTGGCAAGCTGGTTTATGATGAAGGCGCTGTGGCCCTGTCTGTAGTAAAGAAGGGCAAGGGCGGTGATGCCAAATTCACCTGCGATGCTGTAACCGGTGCAACCCTTACCTCCAACGGCGTAGATGCTATGCTCAAGGAGAGTCTTGGCTTGTACGCCAATGTGTTTAAGGCTTCTGCCGTTGCTTGTGATGCCACATGTGCTGACAATAAGTGCGGTGAAGGTGAAGACGACACAAAATGTCCTGCCGACTCT
>JAZUHM010000490.1:0-1988 GCA_045641725.1 Bacteroidaceae bacterium
TCGCGTTTAAAAAATATTATATCGCCTACTGCGCTTTAATTTTAACGTTAATGATCATAAATTAAGACGTTAATTATTCATTAATTTTTTTGGTCGGGGGTGCACCAAAGGCTTCGGGGTGCGATGCGGGGCGGGACGGGATTTTTTCGGGATAAAAATTGCCTGATTCGAGATAAATTCTGTTCACAGCGCTGTGAACGTTTGTTCACAGCGGTGTGTACAATTGTTCATAGCGCTGTGAACGATCGTTCACAGCGCTGTGAACCAAATTTAAGTCGCACTTAGTTTTTTTAAGCACGAAGAAAAATAATTTCAGTGCGCACCAAAAGCATCGCAAATCCGCACGGAATTTATTATTTTTGTGACCAATTGCACGATTTATTCGTTCAATTGTCTTATCTTTGCGAGGTAAAATTGATTGATTATGAAAAAGATAGTGATTCTTGCCTTGTTGGCCATTGCGCCGGCTATGGTCTTTGCGCAGAAATATAGTTTGAGCGACCCATCGGGCGCTAACTGCATCAACATCACCGTGGGCGAGCGGGTTTCGTATTCCGTGGTTCACAATGGGGCTGAGGTTATTCCGGCTTCCGACATTGCCCTCACCCTGACCGACGGCACCGTGCTGGGCGAGGCGGCCAAGGTGGTGTCGAAGCACAACAGTTCTACGCAAGGCACTATAGCGCCACTTATCTACAAGAAGTCGGTAGTGGAGAACTCCTACAACGAACTGACTCTCAAGATGGCGGCGCCCAAGGGCCGCAAGGGCAGCTACTCTATAGTGTGGCGCGCCTACCCCGACGGCGTGGCCTACAGGTTTGTGACCGCACTGGAGGGCGACTACCTCGTGAGGGGCGAAAAGGCCGAGGTTAACCTGCCGGCCGGCACCCAGCTCATTGCGGCGCCTATCAAGGGCCGCATCATCAACGGCGAGGAGAACCAATGGCACACCAATTTCCAAAACACCTATAAGTCAATGCCTTACAACGAGTGGCCGGCCGACCGACAGATCATGACACCGGCGCTGGCCAAGGTGGGCAACGCACGGCTGTGCATCACCGAGGTGGACCTTTTCAACTACCCCGGCATGCGCCTCATGACTACCGAGAGCGGCCTCAAGGGGGTCTATGCGGCATATCCCAAGGACGTAAAGATTACCACGCGAGGACTCAAGGGCGAGGTCTATACCCGCGAAGACTATATCGCCAAACTGCCCGGACAGAGCGAACTGCCGTGGCGAGCCATACAGATTGCCGACCACGACACCGAGCTGCTCAACTCCGACTTTGTGTATAAACTCGCCAAGCCCGCTCCCGCCGATGCCGACTGGTCGTGGGTGAAGCCCGGCAAGGTGGCGTGGGACTGGTGGAACGACTGGAATATCTATGGCGTCGATTTCCGCGCCGGCATCAACAACGATACCTACAAATACTACATCGACTTTGCGTCTGACTACGGCATAGAATACGTGATTCTCGACGAGGGTTGGGCTGTGGCCGGGCCTGCCGACCTCTTTCAGGTAGTGCCGGAGATTAACCTCGAGGAACTTGTGGCCTACGCCGACCAGAAGAACGTGGGCCTCATACTCTGGGCAGGGTTCCGCGCCTTTGACAAAGATATGGAGCGGGTGTGCAAACACTACGCCGACATGGGCATTAAGGGATTCAAGATAGACTTTATGGATCGCGACGACCAATATATGGTGGACTTTAATCGCCGCTGCGCCGAGATGGGCGCCAAATACAAGATGCTCATAGATCTCCACGGCATGTATAAACCTACCGGTCAGCAGCACACCTGGCCAAACAGCATCAACTTTGAGGGCGTTTATGGCCTGGAGGAAGTGAAGTGGGAGGAGCCCGATTTTGATATGGTCACCTACGACGTCACTTTTCCCTACATCCGTCTCGTTGCCGGCCCGGCAGACTACACCCAGGGCGCCATGCGCAACGCCACCAAGGCCAACTACTACTCTGTTGACACAGAGC
>JAZUHM010000491.1:0-4031 GCA_045641725.1 Bacteroidaceae bacterium
TCATGGGCCTTGCGGGTGGCAGCGAGCAGGCTCTGGGCGTCGCGCTCTCCCTGCGGCAGATAAGCCACCATGATTGAAGCGTCGAGACCGCCGTCGCGCATCTTGCTGGAATCGACCAGAATGCGCGGATCTCTCTGCGCAAAATCTATGTCTTCGTGAAAGAACATCGGCGTGTCGCAATGGGTGTCGAGGGTGAGCACCTGGCGATGCACCTCGCGGGCCTCGCGATATTTTGCCGCCTCGCCCACGAGCCATTCAAAGAGCGGCAGCATAGGATTGGGCTGGTCGGCATAGAACGACTCGGGGTGCCACTGAACGCCCACCACTGAATGGAACGCCGTGCTCTCAATAGCCTCGATTACTCCGTCGGCACTCAGCGCGCTGACCTTGAAACCGGGGCCTGGTGCGCCAACTGCCTGATGGTGGAAGGAGTTGACATGCAGCATCGTCTGGCCAAAAATCTGCTGCAGCATGCTGCCCTGGCTGATGCTCACGCTGTGGGTAGCACAGTTGCGCGGAGCCTTCTGCGAGTGCTTCAGAAGCGACTGCTTGCCCAGCGGCGAGGTAGGTAGATCCTGAATAAGTTTGCCGCCCGTGGCCGCTGCCAGAATCTGAATACCTCGGCAGATGCCCAGCACGGGCAGCTGCTTGTCGAGGGCGCGCTTCATCATCACCAGCTCCTGCACATCGCGCTTGGGGCAGATGCTGCCAAGAGCGGGCTGGGGCTCGTCGCCCAGCAAGAGCGGATTGATATCGCCACCGCCGCTGAAAACCAGGGCGTCAACGCGCTGCAGCACAGCCTCTAAATCGTCGGTATGCATCGAGGGCGGTATTGCCACCGGAGCGCCACCGGCACGGCGGATGCTCTCGTAGTAAGCCTCGCCCAGCTGGGCGCCGTGTTCACCAAAATTGGCCGTGATGCCAATCACCGGCCTGCGCCCCGAATCGCCGGCTGCGGCCGACTGCAGATATATAGTTTGCCAATCTGTCATAAGAATGAGATAATATGGGTATTACAACAACAAAACACCCACCAAGTATGCGGGTGCCTAATTGTATGATATTTTTTCAACCAAACCTATGCCACAAGGCACAGGCCGCCTGCCACTGCTAATTGAGCACGATGGGCAGCTGCTTGCTGATGCTCTGGTGGAGCGAGATAAGGGTCTCGGTAGAGATCACGCCCGGAATCTGCTGAATGCGATTGTTGAGCAGATCCATCAGGTGCTCGTTGTCGTAGGCATAGAGCTTGATGAGCATAGTGTAGTTGCCAGTGGTATAGTGGCACTCCACAATCTCAGGAATACCCTGCAGCTGCTCTACCACGTCGTTATACATGCCGCCGCGCTCCAGATTGATGCCCACATAGGTGCAGGTGGAATAGCCCACCGCCTTGGGGTTGACAATATAGCCGCTACCCAGAATAGCCTTCTTCTCTATCAGCTTGCCCACGCGCTGGTGGATAACTGCGCGCGACACACCACACTGCTCGGCCACGTCAGACAATGGCACACGGGCATCCTTAGAAATAATGTTGAGAATCTTAAGATCCAACTCGTCGATTTTAATATTCATAATCTTGCTTTTGTTTTTTGTTGTACGCAAATATACCACTTTTTTGAATATTACCACATAAAATGTGGTGAGATTGAGCCTAACCGACCCATTTTGGCACCAATTTGGCCCAGAAAAGTCGATTTTGGGCGCAATTTGCAGCATTCGTCGGCATTTTTGCGCGCTCAGAAGAAAGTTTAGCGCGCCCTCATTTTTGCAAACTTCGAGATAAATTCTGTTCACAGCGCTGTGAACAATCGTTCACAGCGCTATGAACAATTGTTCACAGCGGTGTGAACGTTCGTTCACAGCGCTGTGAACCAAAATTAGCGCGCACTTCGTTTTTGCGAGTGCGCAACAAGAGCAGATAAAAGCGAGTTTCGCGCGCAGCAGTTTGAGCAACAAAAATGTCTCCCACAGCCCGGCACAAGGTGTACCAAACTGCGGGAGACACAATACACATCTATTGTTGTCCGGTAAAAATCACAGTATTCTTTAGCGGACAACAATAATACAAAATCAAGGAATTACCTTAAATTCATAGCCCTGGGCTTGGAGCCACTCGATGGAGCGGGGCAAGGCTGTCCAGAGTTTGTCGGCGCTGCGCAGGGAGTCGTGGAAGGTGATGATGCTGCCGGGACGCACATACTTCTTGACATTATTAAACACATCGTCGGCGTTAAGACGCTTGGAATAATCGCGCGTGACCACGTCCCACATCACAAGGCGGTAGTGGCGCTTGATAAAGATATACTGCGCCCAGCGCAACCAACCGTGGGGCGGACGGAAGAGGTCGGTGTGGAGATACTGGTTGGCCTTGTTGGCATTGTTGATATAAGTGATGACCGAATGGCGGATGCCGCCCAGGTGGTTGAACGTGTGGTTGCCCAGGCGGTGGCCACGGGCCTTGACCATCTCAAACTCGGCCGGATGCTTGCGTATGTTGTCGCCCACCATAAAGAATGTGGCCTTGATGCCATAGTGGTCGAGTATGTCGAGCACTCGGGGCGTGACCTCCGGAATCGGGCCGTCGTCAAAGGTGAGATATACAGCCTTCTCCTCCGGATTGATACGCCACAAGGCGCCCGGATACAAGAGTCGCAGCAGGGTTGAAGGCTGTTCGATAATCATGGCAAAGCAGTTGGGAAAAAACAAACTTAGCACCCGTCTCGCAGCCTCGCATTGAGGCATTGGTCAGTGCGGAGCGGAGATGGATGCTAAGTCTTGCTGTTATACCTTATATTATATAAGCGCGTGCGAAACGCAGATTAATAACTACTGCTGAGGTCAACGCCCTTTTGAGCCATCTGCTCGTTAAGCGTGTTGGCTATACGCAGATACTTCTCGCGCATCTGGGCATTGCCATTGTCCTCAAATCCATAGATAGCGTCGATGAGGTTGCGCATGTGGACAGAGCAGTTGTATGTAGCATACTGCACAGGCTTGTTGGAGGCGTTGATATACCAGTTGAGGTACTGGCAGGCATAGTCGGCGTAGATGGTAAAGAGCTCATCTGCCTTCTTTCTGTTGCCCACACCCATCCAGGCGCGAGCCATGTCGGCAGTGCCGCCCATATCATAGCCATAGCTGATGGCAGAGTTGGGGAATACCTGGTCAGCCTTTTCAAGCACCTTCTTGGTCTTGGCAATCAACTGTTGCGCCTTGGCATTGTCGCCCACAGCCTTGGCCCTGTCGGCCTGGCGCAGGAGCTCGCTGGCGAGCAGCGCAAAGAGGCGGCGGTGGGTGTAGCACATGTGAGACACAGTCTCGTCGAGATAAACCTTAGGATCGGCCACATTGCCGTACTTATAGCGGTTCATGAGATTATCGTACATCTTGTCGGCGTCGAGGCCAATGCCCTTGAATGGAGTGAGGCGGTAAGCCAGGCCCTCAAGCACGAAGTAATCGTCGAGACCGAGGAAATTGTCGCGGCCCACGGTCATAGCGATATACATCGGGCGCTCCCAATTGCAGTTGGCGAGCATCTCGAGCATCATGAGCTGTGGCTTGGCAATGCCGCCGCGGCCAGCGAGCGAGATCTCCATCACGTCAGGAATCTCGGCGGAGTCTGGAATAGTGATGCCAGAGCGGCGCACCGCATCCTTGTCGATGGTATAGACAATGCTGTCGGTAGGAATCTCGCCATACTTGAGCATATAGTTCAATACGTTGCGCAGTTCAAACGGATTGTTGCCGTATTTAGCACGAGCGGCGGCAGGATTTGCCTCCATTTCGGCCAGAATCTCAGCCTTGCGGTTGTTGATGCGCACATACTCATGGTGGCCGGTGACATAGTGAATTCTATTCCACGAGATAGGCAGGCGCGGCGAAGTGTAGGCCGGGCGCACCATCTGGTCGATGTACCAGTCGGTCTGCAAATAAGAGAGGTTGCAGACACGGGCATCCTGGCGCACGCCCTCGGTGTCCTGATTATACCAGAGGGGGAAGGTGTCGTTATCGCCGTTGGTAAAGATGAT
>JAZUHM010000492.1:0-2048 GCA_045641725.1 Bacteroidaceae bacterium
CTTATACGAATATTGCGAGTCTTCCGCCTGCTGCGAGTTTTTCGTTATATGAAATCTGTGCGTTTGATGGGAACTGCCATTAAACGTTGTAAGACAGAATTAATTATCAGCACGCAATTTCTAGTAATCATTACTACAATCCTCTCATTCATTCTTTTCTTTGTTGAACACGAGGTGCAGCCTGAAGTATATAGCAACGGATGGATTTCTGTCGCATGGGCTTTTGCTCAGTATGTGGGCGACCCGGGTGGCTTTGCCGACACCCCTCCAATTACTAACGTCGGACAAACCATTGCATTTATTGTTGGTTTGCTTGGCGTGGCAATTTTTGCTGTTCCTGCCGGTATTATTGGTGGAGCATTTTCCGATGTAATGACAGACGAACGACATAATGATGAGATTCAGGAAAATGTAGAAAAGCTGCACCTTGCTTTTGAGCGAAAACTTGACCGCCCGACTGGTTTTCAGATTGCGCCGAGATACGTGAGCCTCATTGAGCTGCAGGCACGCCTTAATCTGAAGACTGATGAGATTGTCGAGGCAGTGCAGAATGATAAGCATTTTCGTCTGGCTAACCTTGCATGTACTCAGCCGGCCGAGCAACATCCACAAGATCGTCTTGCGGTGGAACACTTTGCCTTGAATACGCCTTATGGTCAGTGCATAGACCGTGGCTCAAAAGTGACGGTGTTCACACCATCCAACATTGTTGACCCCGTGATGGGTTGGTGGGGGTATTATCTGGCGAAGATTGGTGGTTTTAACTATGTGGCTAAGGAATTGGGTACTACGCGTCCATATAAATCGTTCTACACCTACAAGCCAGAGAATTTACATGAGCATCAGCAGGAGTTTATGGATGACATGAACCGACTCTGCGATTCGCAGGACAAGTGGATAATCAATGTGATGGCGGCAAGTGGTGCTGCCGAGCCTGAATATCCTGCACAGGTTCACTTTGGCTATGGTGGCAAAAAGGGTGATGAGACGTATGACGACCCTAATATAACGCTCAATGATATTCCACTCTTTGAATCTCTCTACAATGATGCAAAGGCGATGCTCAAGGAGCAATACGACTTGGAGAGCGATAAACAGCTTTATCACAACAACAGTAATGCGGCATATTACTTCCGCCACCTTCACGTCAAACCTAATACTATCATACTGCGAGTGGCTTGGGCTGTGACGTGCTGGGATATGAGAGCAATAGTTCTAGCACGTGATCTGGCTCTGATGATAAGAAAACACATTGAACCAGAGCGCAGCAACAACCCGCTAAGCTCCGAACTGAAAATAAAGGATATTGCTTACGATGGCTACACCGACTAGATTATTAATCACTGGATTTGAACCTTTTGGGAAATTCAGCCAAAATCCGTCAGAGCTGATAGTGCGCGAGCTTGCCAACAAAACTTTTGACAAATGCTTAGTTGACACGCTAGTGCTGCCTGTCAGTTTCCAAAATTCAGCAACGATAATCAAGCAATGGCTCAACGACCATCAACCCTATGACTACATCATTTCCTTCGGCCTTGCCAACAGTCGGCAATGTCTGTCGATAGAGCGCATCGGCATAAACTGCATGGACGCGTCAAAACCAGACAACGATAATGTTCTGCCGCAAGACTTGCCCATAGACCCCGCGGGGCCTCCTGCCATTTTTAGCACACTGCCTATCAAAATGATGAAAACGTGGCTGGGCGAGACAACTGATATTCCAATTAAAATCAGCAACTCTGCCGGAACTTACGTCTGCAATACTCTTTTATATACTACACTAAACGAAATCTCAAAAAAGGGGCTCTCTACAAAATGTGGTTTCATTCACCTACCGTCTCCACAACTCATGCCTCTTAAAGACATCGTATCTGTTGCAATCACTCTTATACAGAATCTCAGCACCCAGAGCCAGTTTGGCGGGTGAAAATGGCTCAAAAAGTATAAGAACAGCATTTTTTTTGCGGGAATTTTGATTTTTTTCGCGTGTGACACTACAAGTGAAACATACGCGCAATTATTTTGCACTCCGTAAGACAACAACAATA
>JAZUHM010000493.1:0-5334 GCA_045641725.1 Bacteroidaceae bacterium
ATTCAAAAGTAAGCCCCGACTCTTTAACATCGACGTAATGTCTTGAAGATTAATATGTAGTAAAAGACTTGGAAAATTTTACCGGACATCAATATTTGTGAGGATAATAAAAAAGCACAGAGGGCTGGTGCCTTCTGTGCTTTTGGGGGTATGGAGCGGGGTGTTTAGTTTTTGATCTTGCTGCCCTGCTTGATGTATATCTGGCCCTTGACGGTGGTGTCAACTGGCTGGCCCTGCAGGTTGTATGTGCGAGTGTCGGCGGCAGGGGTGGCCAGTGGCGAGGTGAGGGCCGTTGGCTCGTCGCTGAAGTCGAGTGCGAGGGAATCGCCGTCTGGCTTCTGGTCGAGGCTGAAGAGCAGATAGGCGCTGTTGGCCTTGAGTGTGGCTGACGATTTTGCAAAGGTGCCTCCGGCCTCGGTGCTGAGTGTGTAGATGGCGCCGGTTGGGGCTGAGGTGGCAAAATATGTTCCCTTGAGCATGTTGTCTTCGATCGGTTTGCCGCTTGGTGCTGCTATCTGGAGTGTGAGCTGGCTGTTTGGCTCGCCCTTGATTACGGCAGGTGTGCCCGCTGGCAGGCGGTCATATACTCTGAGGAAGCAGGCGGTGCCGTCTTCAATGTGATCGACTACATAGATGGCGAGGTCTTCGGGCACGATGACGTCGAAGTTGTAGTTGATGCTCTTCATGCCGGCGGCGTTGAGCTCAACCTTGATGTCTTCTGCCAATTGCAGATTCATGCTGGCGTTGTATTCGCTGTAGCTGCTGGGTTGTCCGAATTTCTCTGGCGCAGATGCGAGGGCGATGCCGCCGTAGTTGTTGGTTGAGAAGATGAAATTGCCGGGGCTGCTCTCGGTGACGTAGTATTTGCCGTAGTCGTTGCTGTGGCCAAGGGTGGTCAGAGGCAGATTGTAGTAGCTGTAGTCTGGCAAACGGCCCATCACGGTGTTTTGAGCACTGAGCATGAGGCCCTCGGCGCGCGAGCGGAGCGACCAGATTTGCGCGGGGTCGTTGTCAAGGAGCGGTTGCGCGCTGACCGATGGGGTGGCGGTAGCGGTGTAGTATGAGGCGCTGGCAACGCTTGTGGCCGACTTGATGCGATAGCAGTATTTGGCGGGGTCAAATGGTATGCGCTCGCAGTTGTCAACGGCATCGTAGAGCTCATGGCGCTGCTCGATTGTGACATGTCCGTTGTCGTAGATTTCGGCCAGTTGTTCGCGAGAGGCGCCCAGTGGGTAGCCCACGTTGCCTTCTGGTATTTTGAGCATATTGCCTGCTTTGGTAACGTAGGAGTTGAACTTGGCGTAGTCCTCGCACTCAGCCACCATAGACTTTGCAAATTCCTGCTTTGGCATGAGGTAGTGGTTGCTGTAGAGCATGAAGTAGCATTTGTCGTCGGCGCTGCTGACAGCCTTGATAGGCTGGCTGGCGCTTGTAGGGTCGAGGCTGAGATATTTGCCGTTGCTCATGATATAGTAGCAATAGTCGGGATATCTGTAGTTGAGGGAAACTTGCGCCGGCGTGTCGCTCAGCAGTGTTGGCGAACTGAGGTCAAGGTATTTGTTGATGCCCGGATTGTAGAGATAGTAGCATTTGTATTGTTCGCAGCGGACAATCATCCAGTTGTTGAGGTACTGGGTTACATTTACCTTATTCTTATATTTATAGAGCGCGCCAGGGCTGGCTGCCTCGCCGATGGTTGGTTTGCCGTCGGCGACAATCAGTTTGCCATAACCCTTATAATTGCACAGCTGATAGATGCACATTGACGAGATATTGTCAACAAATTTCATACCGCCGTATTTGAGTTGCTTAGCATTTTCGGCCAGCTGGATAATGGCTTCGCTCACTTCTGTAGAGTTGCCGTTGCCATTGTCATAAACGGCCTCAAGTGGCTTGATGTCTTCGCTGGTGTATGAGCCAAAGCGGTCAGCATTGTCTATCAGCTCCTTGGCGTATTTCATGATTTTCTCAGGCGATGCGTCGGTTGACAAAACCATTTCGTTGATGTAGAGCATGGCGCCATAAGCGTCCACAAATTCTATCTTGAAGTATTGCGAACTGATGCGGTCGGGCAGGCTGACTGTAGATTTTGCTTTTTTAGGAATCTCAACGGTGTCGGATGCCACAGTCCAGTTGACGCCGTCTTCAGAGGTGTGAACTACCAGGGTCTTAGGCCAGTATAGATAAGAGGTCTTGGCCGATGTGAGGTCTATCTGGTTGATGGCAACTTTCTCTGGAGCCTTCAGCGCAATCCAGTGGGGGTAGTTGATTCCGCCGTTGCGCCACTTGTTTTGCCAGTAGGTCTTGTCGTCGCCATCCACGGACATCGATGCGTGGCCGTTGTTTGCTACGGCTTCCTCCTCCTGGTCAGAAAATCCGATTACCTCCCATTTTGTCATGTCGTAGATTTCGCCTGTGGAATTGAGGCGGTCGATTGTCTGCTGCTTGGCGTTGCGGAGCACCGAGAGGTTGACGCGCTCAATCTTGGCGTCGATGTCGATGGTATCTACGCAGGATTGGTCGGCAGGAATGCCGGCATATTGCGAGCTGTCGTTGACTCTGGTTGTATAAGCGCCGTGCTCCATGTAGAAGGCGTTAGTGTAGATGTCGCTGACGCCGTGTCCGTAGTCGGAGCGCGAGTTTCGGGCGCTTGTGCCCTGGGTATGTCCAAAGGTGAAGTGGTTGATATTATACCATTTGCCGTCGGCCACCGAGCGCATGTAGCACTTGCGGTAATAAGCACGTGAATATTCGCAGCCATTGTCGCCAAAGTTCTCGAGGAACGAGCACCAATTATTGAAATATGTGGGCGCACCCGACGAGCGCAGGGTGGATATAAATGTCCAGTCGTTGTCGTCGGCCATTTTGTACCACGCGGTGGTGATACTATTGTTATAGACGATGGTAGAATCCTGTCCCTTAGAGCCCTTTACGGTGATATTCAGTATCTCGGGGCGGGCATTGAAAAGGAACTGCACCCAAGTGTCGGGGCGGTAGTATTGCCCGTGCTCAAAGATAGTCTTTTGGCCAGTGCCCTCGCCTTTGAATCGCTCGGCAGTGACGCGTGGATCTTTGTCCATGAGGCCAGAGCGCAGATAGTCTGGCAGGTTGGGGTCGGTGTCGGTGCTGCCGTTGTCCCACATCGAGAAGATCACGTTGCGATTGCCGCTCTCGGTGTACTGGATGCCCATATAGCCCTTCATGGTGTTGATGGCTTCTACATAGCGTGCCCCACGTTCATAGATCGAGGGGTACATCACCTCTTCATAGGCCCAGTCGTAGGCTTGTCCGCTTGGGGCTGCGGGGTGGTAGGGCGTTGATGTCCAGAGGTGTGTAGATGGCGCCATAAAGATGGCCGAGGTCGTGATGTTTTTGGTTGATTCGCGGTAGAATTCGAGCTTTTCGATGCTTGCGATGCTGCTGTTTTCAGGGGCGGCGCTGAATTCAAAGCGATACCACTGGTCTTTTGGGAAATTAAAGTCCGTCATCATCTCAACCGCCACGGATTTTGTGCCCGATGCACCGGCTTCTGTCTCATAAACGGTGGCTTCTGTCTCGGGGTCAGTCACGACGAGGTGGAGTGAGCATTTGGACTTAGGCGTAATATACGCATTCATTTTGGTATATCCCTCTGGCACGTGGAGGTAATAGACCACCTGTGTGTTTTTTGTCGAGGGCCATGAATAGGCGCCGGTGCCGTTTTTGTCGCCGTGGGCAACGTGTCGGCCGTTTCTCTCAACATAGCAGCGTTGGCCGTAGATTATGTCGGGTGTGGATTGGTAAGATTGGGCTTTAGACGGGGTTGCTATAGCCAATGATGCCACTACTATCAGTGCAGCAATGGATATTTTTGAGAATTTTTTCATTGTTAATCAATTTCTATTGTTGATTTTCTTCAGAAACAGGCTGCAGGAGTCTTTCTTCGAGGATTGCAAATATTTCGTTGGTGTAGTCGATAGTCTTTTGGCGGAATTTGCCCGTCACTTTGGCGAGATTCATCTTGTCTTTGGTGAGTCCGTGCTTGTCGGTAATCCATTCCTCTGCTTTGATGTTGAAACCCTGTTCGGGGCTTTGCTCGTAGCAATAGTTTATGAACCAGATGCGCAGTTTGGCCTCGTTGTCCTTGATGGTGGCGAGGTACTGGTATTTTATTACGGTGGAGTCGGATTCCCATGCTTTGCGCTTGAAATATACAGGCTCGCAGATTGTGGCCATGAGGGTGTCGGCTGATTCCGACACGATGCGCGAGATGTTGAGGTGCTGCGACTCTTTGATTTTCTCCTCAGCCAAACTTTTAAGGATGTTGTAGGCCTGCTGCTTGGTTTTGTTGCTAAATGGCATGGTGCGCTCAAAGAATACGATGCCCTCTTGGGTAGTTGGCACCGCGCCCTCAAGATATGGCGCAATCTTTTGCATCGCCTCGTTTTTGGCGTTGTTTTGAGTGGTTATTGTTCCTTCCTTTGTCTTAACATAAAGCACGGGCTTGTTGCCAGCGCCACTGTTTGCTGCAGTTGTGCCACTGTTTGTTGCAGTTGTGCCACTGTTTGCAGTCGTTGCGTTGTTGGCGGCAGCGGCTGGCTGCGAGGTTGTGGCGGCTGTGGCAGTGGTTTTTGCAGGCACGAGCTTCATTGCGGGCATCGAGTCCTTAGTCTTGATTTTTTTGATTTTTGCTTGGAGTTTTTCTGCTTTAGCCTGTAGTTTCTCGGCTTTCTTTGCTTCTTTTCGTGCTTGGCGAATGGCTCTTTTCTCGGCAGCGCGTTGGGCTGTCTTAGAGTTGTTGTAATTCTCTCGCAGATAAGAGTTGTCTGTTGGCATCTGGGCTTGAGCCGCCATGATACCGACAAAAAGCATAACGATGATAAATGACAGTTTCTTCATGTTTATTTGTGTGTTTTATTTGCTAAAGGGTTGATATTTGCTACAAAGTTAGCAATAAGTTTGTTTATGGCATTGTTTTTGGTCTTGAAATTTGAAAAAATCGAACTCTCTCTTATATTTATGCGAAATTCGGAATAGGAAATTCGCTTGTCTGGGCCGCCCAGGCATTGCACAAATGAATGCTTTTGGTGCATAAATTTTGATAATCGCACATTGCAAAAATATTTTGTTTGTTTCGCCGGCAACTATTTGAGAATTTTTCTAACTTACTGAAAAATAAACGAGTAAATGTCCGCATGTTGTTAATAAATGTAAAATCTTCGTTAAATAACTTGCAATTCGCCCTTTTTCGTTGGGCGATTGATTATTTGTTATAACTTTGCAAATGAAAATTCATTGAGATGCTGTTGAAGAATTACGTGGATGCCTTGCTGAAAGAGGGCAGGGCAGAGGAGG
>JAZUHM010000494.1:0-2007 GCA_045641725.1 Bacteroidaceae bacterium
GGCCACCACATTGTGGATGCCGAAATCCACTTCGCCAAGCACATTGAGCACCACGCGACTCGTATATAAAGTCACGACCATGATAAATATCATGCGCAGGTACAAGAACATCGTGTTCTTGGCCAGTCGGGTGCCGCTTGATTGATATTGTGGTGTACTCATTGTGGTTTATTGCGTGAGGCGGGCTGCGCAGTGCGCGGTTCGTTTTGTTTTTCTTAGTATTTGCGGAATGTGAGCATGGCTTGCTCTGATTTCAGCACCATCTTTGACGACGTGAGCTCAGTTATGGCAAATTTGCCGTTGGCGGGAACGCCGTATTTGGCGAGTTCTGTGCACGGAACCGCCACATCCTTGGGGCGGGAATAGACCTTGGTGATAATGAGCGAGTCATTCTTGTGAGCAAATCTGGCAAGATGATAAGTATCTATGTCGTTGTTGATGCTGAATTTCATCAAATCCAGCTGCACTGCGTAGAACAGGGCGCTGTGCTTGTCGGCAATTACCTTGCCGTCGGGCAATGATTTCCATTCGGTGCACTGCCACATGCCGCCCAGGTTGCCATTGTCGTCAATCTTGTCGCACGAGGTCAGACCTGCGGCAAGGAGCATTGTCAGGGCCAGTATATAGAGGATTCTTGTCTTCATATTGTGTCTGCGTTTGAGATATTCTTATTCTGCGTCGGTGCCTTTTTTGTGGAACTTGCGTTGCCAGATAACGGTCACCTGTGCGCCGTTGCTGGTCTTGAAGAGTTTGCCGCCATTGTGGCCATAGCCGAGGCCGAATGCGAAGCCGGGAGCCCAGTGTGGCTTGTATTGTGCTTCTACAAACATGGTCCAGCCCTCCTGTGGGTCAACCAGAGGCTTGAAATACGTGCCCCAGCTTTTTTCGTAGCTGAATAGGGCGCGATATGCCAGTTCGTCGAGCGGCTGGCCCTTGATTCCCACATGGTGGGCTTGAATGCGGTTGTGCTTGAAGCTGATGGAGTGGTCGGCATTGTAGATGGGCGACAGGAGGAGTCCGTTGCCCAGTCCGAAGCCGGCGTGTTGCCATGCGCCATACACACCGTGGTTGTAGTAGTTGTCGATGGCGCTCACCTGGTCGCGTATGGTGCTGGTGGCGTCGTGGTATATCGGGCCGCTCTGGTCCTTGAGCGTGATAAACTCGTAGGTGAAGCCGTTGACGATGGCCTTTTCTGCATACTTGAACTCCACGCCCAGCAGCCAGTCCTTCCATCCGTATTGCACAAACAGCTGGCTGTGGTCTTCAAACATGTGCTGTGCATAGGCTCGGGCGGTCCACATCTCGTCGCCGGCCCAGTCAATGCCGTGTACGTCGAGCGACAGATGCCAAGCTCCCACCGTGTTGCCCTGGCTGTTGCTGTAGCCCGCATCGGTGGCGTCTTCACCGCCAGGTATGAGGGCGTTCCAGAAAGCCTTGATGTTGGCAGGCATGTGCACAGTGCCCGATTTGAACCCCGTGTCGTCGTCAGCGCGCTTGAGCACGTTGTGGGCCGTGCCCGCAAACTGAGTGTTCATCTCCAGACCGGCCGTCAAGGTGACGGGAAAGTCGTACATGTTGCCGACTCTCAGGTAGCCGGCCTTGGTGTGGTAGAGGGAGTTTTCGGAATAGATGTTTTTATGGCCGCTTGCAAAGGTGCGCTGCCAGCCATTGTCGGTATAGCATCCGTAGCCGATGTGGCCCTTGAGGGCGAGCCACTCGTTGGTGCCGGGTATTGACCAGAAATCGGGAACCTCAATCCTGACCTGCGGAATGGGGCGCGCATTCATGCCCGTAACCAGACCGCCGCTTGTGAGGTCGGTGTTTATCATGTCTGAGGGGCGCTCCTTCTGGCCCACCGACAGCCTGACGTATTTATATTGCACGTCGGCGTAAGCCTGCTGCGCCACCACGCGGTTGTCGTGGCCAAACACACTGCCCAGTTCCAGGCCGTAGCCCACACGCCATTTGCGCTCGGCGTCGTTGTCGATTGAGCGCATCACTCCGAGG